>JAIFMP010000018.1 GCA_020048405.1 Hydrogenophaga sp. | reverse complement strand
CCCGACACGGTGTTCATGCGCGCCCGCACGGGTGAGTTCGATGTGGTGGTGGCGATGTACCACGACCAGGGGCTGATACCTGTGAAGTACCTGGGTGTGGAACACGGCGTGAACGTCACCCTTGGCCTGCCTTTTGTGCGCAGCAGCCCGGACCACGGTACCGCGTTCGACGTGGCGGGCACAGGTGTGGCCGACCCGTCCAGCTTGTTGGCGGCAGTGCGATGGGCGCGCCAGGCTGTGTCGCACCCGCAGCCCCTCTGACCCCATACAGTAAAAAGGCCTGTTTTCATGAAGAAAACAGGCCTTGGCGCTTGTCCCTACTCAGTAGTTTGCTACATCCGAGGTATTCGGTGTGGCCTTACTTTTTGAGGTTGTCGCGGATTTCGCGCAGCAACAGGATGTCTTCAGGTGTGGGCGCAGGAGCCTCAGGCGCAGCGGGTTCTTCCCGCTTCATGCGGTTGATCTGCTTGACCATCATGAAGATGATGAAGGCCAGAATCAGGAAGTTGACGGCCACGGTGATGAAGTTGCCGTAGGCCAGCACGGGCACGCCGGCTTTCTTCAGGTCCACCAGTGTCATGGCCGTGCCGTCGGGTACCTTGCCCAACACCACAAACATGCCCGAAAAATCAAGGTTGCCCACCACGCGCCCCACGATGGGCATGATGACGTCGTCCACCAGAGAACCAACGATTTTGCCGAATGCGCCGCCGATGATCACGCCCACGGCGAGATCGATGACGTTGCCTTTGACGGCAAACTCTTTGAACTCTTGCATCATGCCCATGGTGGCTGGTCTCCTGTTGGTGTGGTGTTGAAAAAACTGTGATGGGGCAGCGTCAGCCGTCGGCGTTGATGCGTTTGATCAGCGCAGCCAGTGAGTCGGCTGCCTTGTCGTTGTCTACCTGGCAGGTGCCCGCTGCGTTGTGCCCGCCGCCGCCGTACTCCAGCATCAGCGCGCCCACGTCGGTTTTGCTGCCGCGGTCGAGGATGGACTTGCCAGTGGCAAAGACGGTGTTTTGCTTTTGCACGCCCCACATCACATGGATGGAGATGTTGCACTGCGGGTACAGCGCGTAAATCATGAATCGGTTGGTGGCCCAAATGGTTTCTTCGTTGCGCAGATCGAGCACCACCAGGTTGTTGTGCACAGTTGAACAACGCTTGAGTTGGTCGTGCGCCAGATCGGCATGGGCGTGGTAGATCTCGATGCGTTCTTTCACATCGGGCAACTGCAAAATGTCACGGATGCCGTGGTTGCGGCAGTATTTGATGAGGTCCATCATCAACTGGTAGTTGCTGACCCTAAAATCGCGGAATCGGCCCAAGCCGGTGCGTGAATCCATCAGGTAGTTCAGCAGCACCCAGTCGTGCGGATTCAGGATTTCGTCGCGGGTGAACTGGGCCGAGTCGGCTTTGTCCACAGCATCCATCATGTCGACGGTGATGTTGGGGAATGCTTTGGCGCCGCCGTAGTACTCGTACACCACCCGCGCGGCAGAAGGTGCCGTGGCGGAAATGATGTGGTTGGCCCGTTCACCCGTGTTGCGGATGGTTTCAGACTCGTGGTGGTCGAACGCCAGGTGAGCAGCAGCCACGTAGGGCAGGTTGGTGGTGATGTCACGGCCGGTGATGTCCACTTTGCCGTCTTGCATGTCTTTGGGGTGGACAAACTTGATCTCGTCGATCATGTCCAGTTCATTGAGCAGGACGGCGCAGACCAGACCGTCGAAATCGCTGCGGGTGACTAGGCGAAATTTGGCTGTACTCATGGGTTTCCTCAGTGGTTTGGATCATCGTACCGCATAAACAAAAGGGCCAGCTCTGTGGCTGGCCGTGACGTGGTATGTGCGCAGAATGTCACGCCGCCGTGGGGTAAGTGCCGGGGAGTAATATGTCTTTTGTGACCGTTTCGATGCGGGTGTGGCCACAGAACGCCATCGTGATGTCGAGTTCCTTGTGGATGATTTCGAGTGCCTTGGTCACGCCCTCTTCACCCATGGCGCCCAGACCGTAGACCATGGCGCGGCCAATCATGGTTCCGCGTGCTCCCAGGGCCCAGGCCCTGAGCACGTCTTGCCCACTGCGGATACCTCCGTCCATCCAGACCTCGATCTGGTCTCCCACCGCGGCCACGATGGCCGGGAGTGCCCCAATGCTGCTGGGTGCACCATCCAACTGGCGACCACCGTGGTTGCTGACCACGATGGCATCGGCTCCGCTGGCCACCGCCAGCCTGGCATCTTCAACCTCCATGATGCCTTTCAAAATCAGCTTTCCACCCCACTGCGCCTTCACCCAGGCCACATCGTCCCAGTTCAGGGTCGGGTCAAACTGTTCATTGGTCCACGATGCCAGCGAACTCATGTCACTCACGCCTCTGACGTGGCCGACCAGGTTGCGAAACGTGTGGCGGCGGGTGCCCATCATGCCCAGCACCCAGCGCGGCTTGCTGGCGATGTTGACGATGTTGCCCAGCGACGGAATCACCGATGCGCGCATCTTGTTCTTCAAGTCCTTGTGTCGCTGGCCGATCACTTGCAGATCGAGCGTGAGCACCAGTGCACTGCACTTGGCTACCTTGCAGCGCTGAATCATCCGTGCCATGGCCTCGCGGTCGCGCATCATGTAGAGCTGAAACCAGAACGGTGCTGTGGTGTTCTCTGCCACATCTTCGATCGAGCAGATGCTCATGGTGGAGAGCGTGAAGGGAATGCCGAACTTTTCGCAGGCTTTCGCCGCCTTGATCTCGCCGTCGGCGCTTTGCATCCCGGTCAGGCCCACCGGCGCGATGCACACGGGCATTTTCACGTTCTGTCCCACCATGCGGGTGGCTGTGCTGCGGTTTTCCATGTTCACGGCCACACGCTGGCGGAACTTGATCTTCTGGAAATCGCTTTCGTTGGCGCGGTATGTGCTTTCGGTCCAACTGCCGGAATCGGCGTAGTCGTAAAACATGCGCGGCACGCGCTTCTTTGCCAGCACGCGCAGGTCTTCGATGGTGGTGATCACGGTCATGCTTGTCTCCAGTGGTTTGAGTCGAAACTGGAGCGGATGGTAGCCCGCGCCCTTGGCAGGCGGTTGTGAAAGCGGCTGTTGGGCTGTTGAAAAAAACTGAGGGCCTTCGCCCCTCAGCTGCAGCTCACGCTGCCACAGCCCGACATGGTGGCAGGGCGCACCTTGCTCGGGTCGGCGAGGGTTTCGGTGGCGGTGTCAAAACCCACATCGCGCAGATGCTGAGCCAAGCCTGCGTCCATGCTGGCGGTGTGCTGCGGGAACCACTCCACCAGGGCTTCGGCCAGTCGGTTGATGATCTGGTTGTCGCCGCCCAGGTAGTGCTCTTCCACTGCGCGCATGGTGTCAAGGATGGTGGCGTGGTGCGACGCATGGCAGTTGTCAGCCGAAAAGCCGGTGGCCAGCATCCACCGCTCTTCCTGCGCAAAGTGTTCCACGGTGTGGGCCAGAAACTCGCGGTACAACGGCAATTGGTCGCGCATCGGCGTGGCCAGCAAGGTGTTGAGCTGCGTGACAAACGCTTCGTGCGTGTCGTCCATGCGGCCATTGCCGACTTGCAGTCCGGGTGTCCATTCCAAGCCTGCGGCCTGGCCTTCGCAAAGGGTGGTGTCTGAATGTTCCATGGGCCGCTAGGCTATCAGGCCGTGGGCCCGCGCGCTTGATTCACGTCAACCCCAAAAAATTTCAGACGGCGTCTCGCAGGCGCGAAGGTGTAGTGCTCAGGGTAAATCCGCATATTTGATTTAGGTTTAAATCAATTAAGCTTCAATCGAATATCGGCGCTGTGCCGAACTGTCTTGGGAACGTTGCCATGAACATCGTGTGTGTGGGTGGTGGGCCGGCCGGTCTGTACTTTGCGTTGCTGACGACATCACCGTGGTGGAGCGCAACAAGCCTTACGACACCTTCGGCTGGGGCGTGGTGTTTTCCGATGCCACCATGGACAACATGCGCCGGTGTGACCCCGTCACTGCCGGTGAAATCCAGGCCGCTTTCAACCACTGGGATGACATCGAGCTGCATTTCAAGGGCGAGGTCATCCGCTCTGGCGGGCACGGGTTTGTGGGCATTGGTCGCAAAAAGCTGCTCAACATCCTGCAGGCACGCTGCGAGGAACTGGGCGTGAAACTGGTGTTCGAGGCCGACGTGACGTCCGACACCGAATTCCCCGATGCCGACCTGGTGGTGGCCTGTGACGGCATCAATTCCCGCATCCGCGAAAAATACGCCGACGTCTTCAAGCCCGATGTGGTGGTGCGCCCCAACCGCTACATCTGGCTGGGCACCCACAAGTTGTTTGAAAAAACCGAACACGGCTGGTTTCAGGCCCACATCTACAAGTTCGACGAGAACACCACCACCTTCATCGTCGAGTGCCCGGAGGAGGTATGGCAGGCCCATCGGTTGGATCAGGCCGACCAGGAGGCCTCCATTGCCTTCTGCGAAAAGCTGTTTGCCGCCAACCTGCAGGGTGCCAAGCTCATGACCAACTCGCGCCACCTGCGCGGTTCGGCCTGGCTCAACTTTCAACACAGTGGCACCTGTTCAACGGGCGCAGCCAGGTGGTGCTGATGGGCGATGCGGTGCACACCGCGCACTTCGCCATCGGCTCGGGCACCAAGCTGGCCATCGAAGACGCCATCGACCTGGCCCGTTTGCTGGGTGAGGTACCGGCCGACCATCAGGTGCCTGCTTTGCCAGAAGTGTTGCAGCGCTACCAGGCCCTTCGCGCTGTGGACGTGTTGCGCCTGCAAAACGCCGCCTGGAACGCCATGGAGTGGTTCGAGGTGTGTGGCCAGCGCTACTGCGACCAGCTGGCCCCGCCCCAGTTCATGTATTCCATGCTGACGCGCAGCCAGCGCATCAGCCACGAAAACCTGCGCCTGCGCGACGCGGCGTGGCTGGAAGGTTACGAGCGCTGGTTTGCCCAGACAGCTGGCTTGGCCGAGACCAACGGCACCCCGCCGCCGCCCATGTTCACGCCCTATACCGTGCGGGGCGTGACGCTGAAGAACCGCATCGTGGTGTCGCCCATGGCGCAGTACTCGGCGACCGACGGCGTGGTGGGTGATTACCACCTGGTGCACCTGGGTGCGCGGGCCATGGGTGGTGCCGCACTGGTGTTTGCCGAAATGACCTGTGTCAGCGCCGACGGCCGCATCACCCCCGGCTGCCCTGGCATTTACCGGGCGGACCAGGCGCAGGCGTGGCAACGCATCGTGCACTGGGTGCACTCCCAGACCGATGCGAAATTCGGCATGCAGATTGGCCATGCTGGCCCGAAAGGCGGCACCCGCGTGGCGTGGGAAGGCATTGACCAGCCGCTGGCAGACGGTGGCTGGCCGTTGATGGCAGCATCGCCCCAACAGTACCTGCCAGGCATCAGCCAGACCGCCCGCGAAATGACCCGGTACGACATGGACGCCGTCAAGGCTCAGTTCGTGCAGGCCACCGTTGCTGCAGCTGAGATTGGTGTGGACTGGCTGGAGCTGCATTGCGCCCACGGCTACCTGCTGTCCACCTTCATTTCGCCACTCACCAACCACCGCACCGATGAGTACGGTGGCAGCCTGGCCAACCGCTTGCGCTACCCGCTGGAGGTGTTTGCTGCGGTGCGCGCTGCATGGCCCGCCGATCGGCCGATGTCGGTGCGCATTTCCGCGCACGACTGGGTGGAAGGTGGCATCACCCCGGCCGACGCAGTGGAAGTGGCCCGGGCCTTCAAGGCCGCCGGGGCCGACATGATCGACTGCTCGTCAGGCCAGGTCAGCAAGGCCGAAAAGCCGGTGTACGGCCGCATGTTCCAGACACCGTTTGCCGACCGCATCCGCCAGGAGGCAGGCATTGCCACCATCGCGGTGGGGGCCATCAGCGAGGCCGACCATGCCAACAGCATCCTGGCCGCAGGGCGTGCCGACCTGTGTGCCGTGGCCCGCCCGCATCTGGCCAATCCGGCATGGACGCTGACCGAGGCCGCCAAGATTGGCTACCGGCCCATGGCCTGGCCGCGCCAGTACCAGTCGGCCAAGGGCCAGATGGAAGCTAACTTCGTGC
>JAIFMP010000087.1 GCA_020048405.1 Hydrogenophaga sp. | reverse complement strand
CATGGAAGCAGAACACATCAACACCATCAACGCCCGCCTTGCCGACCTGAGCCAGCGGGTGGTGGAACTCCGGAGGTATCTTTGACTACGATGCCAAGGCATTGAAGCTCAAGGAAGTTGAAAGCGCTCTCGAAGACCCGAAGGTCTGGGACAGCCCCAAACGCGCCCAGGAGCTGGGCAAAGAAAAAAAATCGCTTGAAGACGTGGTGCTGGTGCTGGACAACCTCACCAGCGAACTGGCCGACAACAGCGAGTTGTTCGAGATGTCCAAGGCCGATGACGACTACGCCGGCCTGCAAACCATCGAAGTGGAAGCCGCGAAGCTGGGCGAGATCGTCGAGCGGCTGGAATTCCGCCGCATGTTCAACAACCCGGCCGACCCGCTGAACTGCTTTCTGGACATTCAAGCCGGTGCCGGTGGCACCGAGGCGTGCGACTGGGCCAGCATGCTGCTGCGCCAGTACCTGAAGTACGCCGAGCGCAAAGACTTCAAAACCACGCTGGAAGACGAAACCGCTGGCGACACCGCAGGCATCAAAAGCGCCACCATCAAGATCGAGGGTGAATACGCCTTTGGCCTGCTGCGCACCGAGACCGGCGTGCACCGCCTGGTGCGCAAATCACCTTTCGACTCGTCGGGCGGACGCCACACCAGCTTTGCCAGCGTGTTTGTGTACCCCGAAATCGACGATTCCATCGAGATCAACATCAACCCGGCAGATGTGCGTACCGACACCTTCCGTGCCAGCGGCGCGGGCGGTCAGCACATCAACAAGACCGATTCGGCCGTGCGCCTGACGCACATTCCCACCGGCATCGTGGTGCAGTGCCAGGACGGACGCAGCCAGCACAGCAACCGCGACGTGGCCTGGAAGCGTCTGCGCAGCCGCCTGTACGACCATGAACTGCGCAAGCAGCAGGAAGAACAGCAAAAGCTGGAAGACACCAAAACAGACGTGGGCTGGGGCCACCAGATTCGCAGCTACGTGCTGGACAACAGCCGCATCAAAGACCTGCGCACCAACGTCGAAATTTCGGCCACACAAAAGGTGCTGGACGGCGACCTCGACGCGTTCATCGAAGCCAGCCTGAAACAAGGCGTTTGACCCACGGCTTGCCCACCCTGACACGGGGTGGGCACCTCACACATTCACAAAAGGAAACCCCATGTTGTCATTTCGAGAAGGCCCAGCGGTCCTCGTGAAGCGTGAGGACTACACCGCCCCCGCTTACTGGATCGACACGGTTGACCTGACGTTCGACCTAGACCCGGCCAAAACCCGCGTGCTCAACCGCATGCGCGTGCGCCGCAACCCCGACGTTGCCCCTCAACCGCTGTGCCTCGACGGCGAAGACCTGAACCTGGCGCGAGTGATGGTCAACGGCCAGGGCACCAGCTTCAAGATGGAAGGCAGCCAACTGGTGCTGGCCAACCTGCCCGACGGTGAAGAGCCCATTGAGCTGGAGATCTTCACCACCTGCGCCCCGGCCAAAAACACCAAGCTGATGGGCCTGTACGTCAGCCAGGACACCTTCTTCACCCAGTGCGAGGCCGAAGGTTTCCGCCGCATCACCTACTTCCTGGACCGCCCGGATGTGATGGCCAGCTACACCGTCACCCTGCGCGCCGACAAGTCCAAGTACCCCGTACTGCTGAGCAACGGCAATCTGGTGGAAGAAGGCGCATTGGACGACGGCCGCCACTTTGCCAAGTGGGTGGACCCCCACAAAAAGCCCGCGTACCTGTTTGCCCTGGTGGCAGGCAGCCTGGTGTGCCGCAGCCAGCCCATTCGCACCCGCAGCGGCACCGACCACCTGCTGCAGGTGTACGTACGCCCCGGCGACCTCGACAAAACCGAACACGCCATGAACTCCCTCATGGCCTCCATCGCGTGGGACGAAACCCGCTTTGGCCTGCCGCTGGACCTGGAGCGCTTCATGATCGTCGCCACCAGCGACTTCAACATGGGCGCCATGGAGAACAAGGGCCTGAACATTTTCAACACCAAATACGTGCTGGCCAGCCCTGCCACTGCCACTGATGTGGACTTTGGCAACGTGGAAAGCGTGGTGGCCCACGAGTATTTCCACAACTGGACAGGCAACCGCGTCACGTGCCGCGACTGGTTCCAGCTCAGCCTGAAAGAAGGCCTGACCGTTTTCCGCGACCAGGAATTCAGCATGGACATGGCGGGCAGCCTGTCTGCCCGCGCGGTCAAGCGCATTGAAGACGTGCGGGTGCTGCGCACCGCGCAGTTCCCTGAAGACGCGGGGCCCATGGCCCACCCCGTGCGGCCCGACAGCTACATGGAGATCAACAACTTCTACACAGTCACGGTGTACGAAAAAGGCGCCGAGGTCGTACGCATGATGCAGTCTCTGGCCACCGCCAACGCTTCTGACAACGGCCGCGCCGGTTTTGCGCGTGGCATGAAGCTGTACTTCGAGCGCCACGACGGGCAGGCCGTGACCTGCGACGACTTTGCCAGCGCGATTGCCGAGGCCAACCCGCACAGCCCACTGGCACGCAACCTGCCGCAGTTCAAGCGCTGGTATTCGCAAGCAGGAACCCCACGCGTCAACGTGCAGGGCTACTTTGACGCCCCATCGGGCACCTACGCCCTCACGTTCAATCAGAGCTGTGCGGCCACGCCCGGTCAACCCGACAAAGCGCCCTTCGTCATTCCCATGGCCATGGGTCTTCTGAGTGCCGATGGCCAGCCCTTGCCCGTCCAGTTGGAGGGCGAACCGCCCGCCACCGCTGACACACGCACCTTTGTGCTGACCGAAGCCAGTCAGACGCTGGTGTTCGCAGGCTTGAAGGCCGAACCTGTGCCATCTTTGCTGCGCGGATTCAGCGCCCCAGTGGTGCTGGACTTCAACCACACCGACGAACAGCTGCTGACCCTGCTGGCACACGATCCCGACCCCTTCAACCAGTGGGAAGCCGGGCAACGACTGGCATTGCGCACCGCATTGAAGTTGATAGCTGAAGAACCAACACCATCAAGCGGTGGAGCACTGAATGAATGCGGGCGGTGTTGCGCCATCCGCGCCTGGACCCGGCGTTCAAGGAGTTGGTGCTGACTTTGCCCGCTGAAACCTACATGGCCGAGCAGCTCGATGTGGTGGACCCCCAGCGCATCCATGCGGTGCGCGAAGCCATGCGCGAGGCACTCGCAGTCAGGCTTTATGACGACTGGATGTGGGCCTACGAGCACCATGCCCAGACCGGTGCCTACTCACCCGACGCTGCCTCGTGTGGCCGCCGTGCCCTGGCCAACCAGGCCCTCACCCACCTGTGCCTGGCCGCCACCCTGCGTGGCGACACCGTGTGGCCGGGCAAGGCCCTGCAGCGCTTCAAAGACGCCAGCAACATGACCGACCGCTTTGGTGCCGTGTCGGCACTGGTGAGCGCCGGCCACCCGCTGGCACAGAATGCCCTGCAGCGTTTCCATGCACTGTTCAAATTGCCTTGCAAGCCAGCAGCCCTGACCGGGGCGGCCAGGTGCTGCCACTCGTGCGCAAACTCATGGGCCACCCCGACTTCACGGTCAAAAATCCCAACCGCGCCCGCAGCGTCATCACCACCTACTGCCAGGCCAACCCGGCAGGTTTCCACCGCGCAGACGCGGCCGGCTACGTGTTCTGGAGTGAACAGGTGGTGGAATTGGACAGCATCAACCCCCAGGTGGCAGCCCGCCTGGCCCGCGCGCTCGACCGCTGGAAAAAGCTGGCCGAACCGTACCGCAGCGCTGCCCGGGAGGCCATCAGCCGTGTGGCCGCACGCGCCGATCTGAGCAACGACGTGCGCGAGGTCGTGACCCGCGCACTGGCCGACTGACCCCATTCTGAGTAGACGAACATGAGCAAAAAAGTATCACTGACCCGCTATCTGGTGGAACAACAGCACGAACACGGGAGCATTCCCGCTCAACTCCGCCTGTTGTTGGAGGTGGTGGCGCGAGCCTGCAAGAGCATCAGCCAGGCTGTGAACAAAGGCGCGCTGGGTGGCGTGCTGGGCGGGGCCGAGTCTGAAAACATCCAGGGTGAGATGCAGAAGAAGCTCGACATCATCGCCAACGAGGTGCTGATCGAGGCCAACGAATGGGGCGGCCACCTGGCGGCCATGGCCTCTGAAGAAATGGACAGCATCTACCTGGTGCCCAACCGTTACCCGCAAGGCGAATACCTGCTGCTGTTCGACCCCCTCGATGGCTCCAGCAACATCGACGTGAACGTGAGCATTGGCACCATCTTCAGCGTGCTGAAAAAGCCCGACGGCGACCGTGGCGTGGAAGAGGCCGATTTCCTGCAGCCCGGCAGCCAGCAGGTGGCAGCCGGCTACTGCGTTTACGGCCCGCAAACGACCCTGGTGCTGACGGTTGGCGACGGTGTGGCCATGTTCACGCTGGACCGCGAACAGGGCTCCTTCGTGTTGACCGATGAAGATGTCCAAATCCCGGCCGACAGCAAGGAATTTGCCATCAACATGAGCAACATGCGGCACTGGGACGAACCGGTCAAGCGCTACATCAACGAATGCCTGCAAGGCAAAGACGGCCCGCGCGGCAAAGACTTCAACATGCGCTGGGTGGCCAGCATGGTGGCCGATGTGCACCGCATCCTCACTCGGGACCCGTGGGACAAGCGCGAGCCAGACAAGGCCGGCAAGCTGCGCCTGATGTACGAAGCCAACCCCATGGCCTGGCTGGTGGAGCAGGCCGGCGGCGCCGCGACCACCGGCACCCAACGGATTCTGGATGTGCCGGTGACCAAACTGCACCAACGCGTGCCTGTGTTCCTGGGCTCCCGGAATGAAGTCGAGCGGGTAACCAGCTACCACGCCAAGCTATAATCGTGGGCTTTCGCCGGTGTAGCTCAGTCGGTAGAGCAGCTCATTCGTAATGACGGCACCAATACAACAAACAGAAACCCGCTACTGGAAACAGAGCGGGTTTTTTGTTTTTGGGGCGTGTGTAGCCACCATGTAGCCACTCACACGGCATTAACCTGAGCCGACCGTCACCCGCACTTCCTCGCGTGCCCTCCCCCGCCAAGCTGTCAAGTCCAAGCCCTTCAGTGCTGGAATCTTCTTGTAGTCCACGTTCCCCTGCTTCCAGTACCGGCTCACCGTGACGCCAGCGCCACATTCCTTTGGGTGCTTAGCCAGCGCCAGCAGAGCCTGACGTGCAGCTTCCAGCCGCTCAGCCGCTTGATCTGCTGCTGCCTTAGCTTCAGCAAACCCGCTGGCGGCCTCTGCCCACTTAGAGTCCAGCCTCTGAATGGTGTCGCCCTCAGTCAGGGCAGGCGGTGTGTCCTGATCCAGATGGATGGCAAAAGCCACCCAGCCAGCCTGAATGCGGGCCATGCAGACTTCATCCCGGTGGACTTCATGCAGGAGGCCCTTGTGACCGTCATAGACCCAGAGGTGGGCCATGGCAGCACCGCTGACCATCAGTTGGTGCTGGACCTGAACCAAGTAGTGCTGAGGCACAGCCCCGGCAGCCACGTCTTGCCAAAGATCAGAGCGCGTGCCCCGCAGCGGGCACTTGATCTCCAGCACAAGATCACCGTCCAACGTCATGCCGTCCAGGCTGGCCGAATAACGGCCATGCCAAGCGGCCGTTGATGTTCAACGGGCGGATGGGGCCGTTCTGGCGGCAGGCCCAGATGCGCAGTGTTTGGGGGCGGCGGTTGAGGTGTGCGGCCGCTTCACAGGTGGGGAGCGCAGTGCGGCGTTCGCACGCCAGTGCGTTGAGTTGAGAGTCGTTATTGGCCATGTGGTTTCCTTTCGAAACGTTTACATAACCGTGACTCTCGTGCCTTTCACTTCAATGGGGGAAACCGGAAAAAACCGGAAAAAACCGGAAATTCAGACGCCCTTGAGTCCGCTGCGCAAAGCCTTAGTCAATATGGCAGTACCGTCCCCAGCTGGGTCACGAAGCCTTCCATTTGTTTTGCCCCACGCAATTACGGCGCCTTCGTACCAATAACCTGACCTTGGTGTAGCAGCCTCCTCAAACAGCCCGTTATCTTGGGCGCGCTTGATGTCCTTCTCGACATCTTTCCAAACATGACGTAGCCGTTCAACGATCTCGTTCTTCTTGCTTATCGGTGCGTCGTCAGGGTGAACCGTCGTGGATAGTTGCCTGGCAATATGTTTCAGTCCTTTTGTGCGTAGCCAGGCATTGGCACTGGCAGCTATGACTGTGGTTTTGTCGTTCGCAGTTGCTCGTAGAGTGCCTACATGCAACTGGCCATCCTTGATCGCGGCCAAAATGGCTCTGATTTCATTGGAAAGATCAGGCGAATCTCCGTTCTCGTTTACTGAGACCTCATGAATCGCGTGCGGGTCTATGCCTCGCATGATGGATGCAAGTTCCCACACTGCAAACTCGCCCTGGATGCGCCAGTCCTCAAAATTGACCTCAAAGTAAGCCATGTTTTGCGCTCAGTGAAACTGCGTGGACTTCATGTACTTTAGGCAGAGGTTGGGGGTGTGGTTCACACCTTCACCCGACCACTTGCGACGGCCTCACGCAGCAAGGCATTGATGCGGGTCTGCCAGCCTGTGCCTGTGGCTTTGAATGCTGCCAGTGCCTCGGTGTCCAGCCTCAGCGTTACTTGTGTTTTGCTGCCACTGCCCAGCGGGCGGCCCGGCTTGCGCATGGTGGCAATCTCGCTGGCGCTGGGTTCGTAGGTGTCGGGGTCTTGGTTGATGCCGGCAGCAATGGCGGCATCTTCCGCGGGCGTGGGCAGCGCCAGCACGCGGCCACCTCGGGTTTTAACTGTCGTCGTTTGCATAGCTCTTTACCTCGCGGCTGTTGGCTTTTCTCAGGCTGATGATGCGGCGCTGTGTTGGCTTTTCTAGTGGCCGGTCAACAAACACCACGCAATACAAGCGGTCACCGGCAATGGCGTACCCGACTTGCCGTGCCTCCCCGTAGTCGCGGCGAGTATCGGGTTTGCAAATCAGCGTGTCCCACTCCAACGCTGTAGCCAGCGCCAGCGACACACCGTGCTTCTCCAAGTTGCTCGTGTCCTTGGCGGCATCGAACGTGATTCGCATCATTAGTTATTGTAGTTACGTTTATTGTTTGTGCAAGTCAAGCCACCAGCGTCAGCTTGCCCGGCTCTTGGGCACGGTCGAACCTCACCCCGGCTTGTTCGAGAATGAAGGCTTCGATGCGCTCAACGAACGGGCGCAAGGCATCCACACTGCGGGGGCGGTAGCCTTCAGCGGTGGCGCTGGGCTTGTGTCCCATGACCTGTGCAATAGCCCCGGCAGGGGCACCAGATGCCTCACCCAACAGGGAAAACGAACGGCGTAGCCCATGAATGGTTAGGTGGTCAATACCCGCTTCTGTCAGGGCTTTGATGTGCGCGGCCCTCACATCTGCGATGCGGCCTGATTTGCTGGCGCTGGCAAACACATACGCATTAATGCGGGGCAGTGATGCCAGCATGTGGGCCATGTAGGGTGACAGTGGGATGGTGCGGGTTGCGTCCACCTTGTCTGCAATGGTCAGCTTGCGCCACTGAAAATCAACATCAGCCCATTTCAGCGCGGCCATTTCCTCACGGCGGGCACCTGTCAGCAGCAGGGCACGCAGGTAAGCCGATCCTGTGCGGTTGCTCAGTTGCTCTACGCCCGCCCACCAGCCGGGCACCTGAGCGGACTCAAGTGCATCGGTGCGCTTGCTGGTCGCAGTGCTGGGCAATTCATCCAGAATGGCAGGGGAACGGCCAGCATCACGGTCTGTGAAGGCGCGGTATTCAGGCTTTGATGCACACCACCGCAAAAAACCTCTGAACATCATTAGGGCGCGTGCGGCTTGGTGCCGTCCGGCCACTGCCTCGCGGTCAAACCAGCTTTTCAGTGTGTCTTCGTTCACCTGAGACAAGGGCAGCGCCAGAAGAGGGAACAACGGCCCAGGTCGGGTAGTGCCCTGCCCTCGTATTTTTGTTTCACCGCCCGGCGCAGCCATAGACTTCAAATCGGCTAAATAGCGGGGCTTCCATGCTTCCTTGCGCTTGGGTCGGCCTTGGTCCAAATAGAGAGGCCACACATCCCCCACCCTGATGGAAGCGGCTTGCTGGCGCAGCAGCTCAGATTCTTTGACTGCTTGCTGCTGACGCTCCAACTCGCGGGGGTCGTTGCCTTCATCCAGGACTACCGCCAGGCGTCGAGCTTCAGTGCGGGCCTGCTCGATGCTCCAGGAACGAACGTCACCGATGGTGCGCCGGATGGTTTTTCTGTTCAGTTTTGCCTCGAATACGAACGACTTCGCACCGGCACGCGTCACACGAACCCGCAGCCCGGGTGCCTTCGTATCACGCAGAAAGGCTTGCTGCTTGCCTTCAAGCCAACCGACGGTATTGGCCGACAAGCGGATGGGCGTTGGAAACTGCGCATTGGCAATAAGCGCGTAGATGGAGCTTCTGGCAAGGCCGGTTCGGGCCTGTACTTGCTGCCGCCGCAATACGGTCAGACGGTGCTGGATGGACTTGGACACGGATGAAACCTCCTGGTTCGCAATGGAATGCGACGGATGGTCTCAACCGATGGCCTACCGTATCAAATGCATACAGCAGGGAGTTCAATCAAATCAATGGGTTAAAACGGCACCTACGGTAGGGCCGAGTCCAGTTCCCCTGCCGCATATACGGTAGGGCCGATGGCAAGGTCTACAAATAGTCGACGGAATGTGCCCAGTCAGGGAACCTTTTTGAAAGCGCATCAAGCGCTCGATGCCGAGGCATGTGGCCCTCTTTGATTAGCCACGATGCAATCAAATCTGGCCGCCACCAAGACGGAAAGCGCTGACCGCCACGGCTGGGTTTGCCTTTTTGAACCAGCGTAGATTCGAGTTTTTTGTAGCGTGGTGTGTTGCTCAGGCGATCTC
>JAIFMP010000124.1 GCA_020048405.1 Hydrogenophaga sp. | reverse complement strand
GTGGCATTTGTCGGCGGCAAAGACTCGTCGGAAATGAAACAAGTGGGCATGGCCATGACGCGCAAGGTGGTGAGACCCCAGGAGCACCCCGAGCGACTGCGCCTGGTCGATGGCACCCACCTGTTCCCCATGGAGCACCCAGAAGAAACCGCTGCTGTGGTGGCTGAGGTGCTGCGGGGGTTTTGAGCGCGCAACCCTGGCGAGGGTGGTGACACGCTCAGCCCAGGCTCACGCGTTGAACGTGCCGCTCAGCAACTCAGGCAGCCGCGCCACGGGCATGCGAAAGGCGCAAGCCTGGGCGTGCCCGCCACCGCCCATGCTTTCAGCCAGGGGAATGACGCTGTAGCCCCGCACCGAGCGCAGCGCCACTTTCACCTGGCCCTTCTTGTTGACAGCCCAAACCACGGCAAAGCTGCCGCCCTTCTCGCTCAACAGGTTGCCCACCAGGCTGTGGAAGGCGCTGGGGGCGTTGACCATCAGGCCGCGCTCGCCATTGAAGACGATGGGCACGGCGTCTTCGGCCATTTCAGAGGCCAGCTTTTTGAACTTGTCATCCATGGCTTGCCCGCGCAACATGAAGGTGGCCAGGGCATCGCCGCTCATGTCGGCCAGTGCGGCCCACCGGGCAAAGTCTTGTTCTTCCATGTCGAGCGCCGACAGGAATGCCGCGCTGCCCTCAATTTGCCATGCCCAGATGTCGCGGTCTTCCACCATGGCCACCAGGGCAGGCACCTCGCGCTCGGGGAAGAAGAACTCCCAGGCCAGGCGGGCACCGCTTTTGCCCATGTCGAAGTGGACCACGCCGCAGCGGCAGGTGAAACCGGCCAACTTGTCGGCGGCACTCTGGTGGTGGTCAAGCATCACCAGGCGCTCGGCACGTTCGTCGATGGCGGTCAGCAACTCGGAGGACAGCGAGAAATCCAGACCAGATCGGCCAAGGTGTTCACGTCACCGTGGTCCAGCCCGCGAAACTCGGCTTGGCCTTCGTAAAACAGCCAGGCGGCCAGCGCGGCAGCAAATCCGTCCGGGCAGCCTTTGCCGTGGAACAGCACCAGGGGGCGGGTATCGGTGCGCTTGGGTTGGATGTGCAGGCGCAGGGGCAGTAGGGTGCGGCGTAGCTGTGTCATGCCCCTATTGTCATGCGAGGCAGCTTGACCAAGCTGGAGACAGGCCGTGCACTGGATGCACCAAGCGTGTGAATGTGGGACCAGGCACGCACCACATTGCGCACAACCATGCATTGAAATTGTGTACAAAACGCCGCTTTGATTGAATTCAAGGCTGGCACGGTGTTTGCAAAAGACCGTGCATGGACGTTCACACACCATCCCAGCCCACTTCTTTGGAACTGGTCGCCCTGACCAAGCGTTATGGCCCTGACGCGGTGGCGGTGGACGCCATCAACCTGAAAGTGGCACCCGGCAGCTACTGCTGCCTGCTGGGCCCCTCAGGGTGCGGCAAAAGCTCTACGCTGCGCATGGTGGCGGGCCACGAGTCGGTCAGCTCGGGCGACATCGTGCTGGGTGGCCGCAACATCACGCACCTGGCCGCAGCGCAGCGTGGCACGGCCATGATGTTCCAGAGCTACGCGCTGTTTCCACACCTGAGTGCACTGGACAACGTGGCCTTCAGCCTGAAGATGAAAGGCGTGGCCAAGGCCGAACGCACCGCACGCGCCAACGAGTTGCTGGAGCGAGTGTCACTGGGCCACCTGGCCCACCGCAAACCCGGCGAACTGTCGGGTGGTCAACAGCAACGCGTGGCACTGGCGCGGGCACTGATCATGCAGCCCCAGGTGCTGCTGCTGGACGAGCCGCTGTCGGCACTGGACCCGTTTTTGCGTGTGCAAATGCGGGCTGAACTGCGCCGCTGGCAGCAGGAGCTTGGACTCACCTTCATCCACGTCACCCACTCACAGGAAGAAGCCATGGCCCTGGCCGACCTGATGGTGGTGATGAACCACGGCCGCATCGGCCACCCACGCGAGGTGTTCAACCGCCCGGTGAGCGAGTTTGTGGCGCGCTTCATGGGCGGGCACAACGTGCTCGACACCCCGGCAGGGCGCGTGGCCCTGCGCAACGACCACATTCAGGCCAACCTGAACTCATCCGAAAACAGCAGCCTGCCCCACATCGCCGGCAAGGTGACCGACGTGGAATACCAAGGCACCTATGTGCTGCTGGGTGTGGCCGTGGACAACACCGCATCGCAACAGGTGAGTGTGAGCCTGAGCGAAACCCAGTTTCTGGCCCAGCCCATGGCGCAAGGCGACACCGTGCACCTGAGCTGGCAACCCACCGAGGCCCATCCGCTGCTGAACTGACGCGGCCAACCCCTTTTTTTCCAACCGCTGCCTGACGGTTTCAGGTGTTCCCTGCTTCAAGGAGTGTTTCCGATGAACCCCACCACACCTGACACCCAAGCCACTGCGCTGGACACCTCGGCCACGCGCCGCAACCTGCTCAAGGGCACGGCAGCCATCCTGGCCACAGGCATGTTCCCGGCCATCCACGCACAGGAAAAACTGGTGCTGCGCTACCTGGGCACCGCCGTGAACCAGGACAAAACCATTGCCGACAAGTTCAAGGCCGACACCGGCATTGAAATCCAGTACGTGGCCGTCACCACCGACGAAGTGACCAAGCGCGCCATCACACAGCCCAACAGTTTCGACCTGATCGATACCGAATACTTCAGCCTGAAAAAGATCATCCCCACCGGCAACCTGCTGGGCATTGACACCAAGCGCATCAAGAACGCCGACAAAATCACCAGCCTGTTCACCAAAGGCGAAGTGGCCGGCAAAAAGGTGGGCGACCAGGGCACCGCACCCAAGAAGGTGATGTACCTCGACAAGCCCGACAGCAAAACCTTCAGCGCTGCACCCACACAGTTCATGACGCTGATCCCCACCGTGTACAACGCCGACACGCTGGGCATCCGCCCCGACCTCATCAAGCGCCCCATCAACTCCTGGGCAGAGCTGCTGAACCCCCAATTCAAAGGCAAGGCCGCCATCCTCAACATCCCTTCCATCGGCATCATGGACGCGGCCATGGTGGTGGAGGCCATGGGCATCCACAAATACGCCGACAAAGGCAACATGACCAAGGCCGAGATCGACCTGACCATCAAGACCCTGATCGAAGCGAAAAAGGCCGGCCAGTTCCGCGCGCTGTGGAAAGACTTCAACGAGTCGGTCAACTTGATGGCCTCGGGCGAAGTGGTCATCCAGTCCATGTGGAGCCCCGCCGTGACGGCCGTGCGCACCAAGGGCATTGACTGCACCTTCCAGCCGCTGAAAGAAGGCTATCGCGCATGGGCCGCCGGTTTTGGCGTTCCCAAAACCCTGTCAGGCAAAAAAGCCGACGCCGCCTACGAATTCATCAACTGGTTCCTGGACGGCTGGGCCGGTGCCTATCTGAACCGCCAGGGCTACTACAGCGCCGTGCTCGACACCGCCAAAGCCAAGATGGAAGCCTACGAGTGGGCCTACTGGATGGAAGGCAAACCCGCCACGCAAGACATCAAGAGCCCCAATGGCGACGTGCTGGCCAAGAAGGGTGCCGTGCGCGACGGTGGCAGCTACGAGTCCCGCATGGGCGGCATCGCCTGCTGGAACGCCATCATGGACGAGAACGAACACATGGTCCGCAAGTGGAACGAGTTCGTGGCCGCCTGATGGCCTCGCCCAACCGCTGACCCGGCACCCTGCCCGACCCGAAAGAGCCCGCTGCCATGAGTGCATCGACCGCCCCCAGCCACGGCCCCGCTGCTGTGGTGTCGTCCGTACACGCGTGGTGGCAGGCGATGCCGCTGGCGGCGGTGTTTGCGGTGTTCTTTCTGGTGCCGCTGGGCCTGGTGCTGATGGTCAGCTTCTGGGACTTCAACGAGTACGAGTTGCTGCCGGGCTTCACCTGGCGCAACTACTTCTCCATTTTCGAAGGCTGCGGGCGGCTCACCGACAACGGTGACCTGTGCGTCAGCCTCTCCACCTACCTGTCCACACTCAAGTTCACGCTCATCACCTGGGGCGTGACACTGGTGCTGGGCTTTGCCATTGCCTACTTTCTGGCTTTTCACGTGCGCTCGCCCGGCATGCAAACGCTGCTGTTTGTGCTGTGCACCATCCCGTTCTGGACGTCCAACGTCATCCGCATGATTTCGTGGGTGCCACTGCTGGGGCGCAACGGTCTGGTCAACCAGACGCTGATGGGCATGGGCCTGACCGACACGCCGCTGGAGTGGCTGCTGTTTTCGCAGTTCTCGGTGGTGCTGGCGTTTGTGCACCTCTACACCATGTTCATGATCGTGCCGATTTTCAACAGCATGATGCGCATCGACCGCTCGCTGCTGGAGGCCGCCAACGACGCAGGGGCCACCGGGTGGCAAACGCTGTGGAACGTCATCGTGCCGCTGAGCAAAACGGGCATTCTCATCGGGTCGATCTTCGTCATCACCATCGTCATGGGCGACTTTGTGACGGTGGGCGTGATGGGAGGGCAGCAGATTGCCTCGGTGGGCAAACTCATTCAGGTGCAAACCTCGTACCTGCAGTTTCCGCTGGCGGCGGCCAACGCCGTGATGCTGCTGGCCGTGGTGCTGATGATCATCTGGGGCCTGACCCGCATCGTCGACATCCGCAAGGAGTTGTGACCATGTCAAACACCCCCTTTGCCGACAACCGCGCCCCCGGCTACTGGCCGCTGGCTGCCGTGTTTGCCGCTTTTGTGCTGTTCCTGTACGGCCCCATGCTCACCATCTTCGTGCTCAGTTTCCAGGGGCCAGAAGGCGGGCTGACCTTTCCCATGCGAGGCTGGTCGCTGCACTGGTACCACCAATTGGCCAAGGGCCTGGGTGTGGTGGACATCGGTGCGGCGTTCCGCCGTTCGCTGGCGCTGGGCACCGTGGTCATGGCGCTCACCGTGGTGCTTTCGGTGCTGGCCGGGCTGGCATTCCGCAAAAAGCTGCGCGGTGGCGATGCGCTGTTCTACGTCACCGTGGCCAGCCTCATCATGCCGTCCATCATCGTTTCACTGGGAATTGGCCTGCAGTTCCGCCTGATCGACGGCGGATTGCGGCATGTGGCCGAAGCGGCTGGGGCCACCGGCTTTCTCGAAACCTTCAACACCAGCCTGGGCCTGTACACCTCGGCCCTGGGCGCACACCTGACGTGGACCCTGCCGTTTGGGCTGCTCATCATGTTTGCCGTGTTCAACCGCTTCAACCCTGCCTATGAAGAAGCTGCGCGTGACCTGGGGGCCACGCCGTGGCAAACCTTCCGCCACGTGGTGTTCCCACTCATCGCGCCGTCGGTGGTGGGTGTGGGCATGTTCGGCTTCACGCTCAGTTGGGACGAAATCGCCCGCACGTCGCAGGCCATTGGCGACGTCAACACCCTGCCGCTGGAGCTGCAAGGCCTCACCACCACCGTGACCACGCCCGCCATCTACGCGCTGGGCACACTCACCACGGTGGTGTCGTTTGCGGTGATGGGATTGGCGATACTGCTCACCTGGTGGCTCAAGTCACCACGGCCCAAAGGATGAACGTGACCGCCCCCGACACAAACACAACAGCGGACGAGACACCGCAACCCGCCCAGGCAACGGCCAGCGTCAGCGATGCCGAGATTTACGACCGGGTGATTTCTGCCATCCTCGACCACCGTCTGCTGCCAGGCACCAAGCTGGTAGAAGACAAACTGGCCAGCGCGTTCGGCGTGTCGCGCACCCGCATCCGCCCGGTGCTGGTGCGCCTGGCCAACGAACACGTGGTGACCCTGCGGCCCAACCGGGGCGCGGTGGTGGCCGAGCCCTCGCCGGCCGAGGCACACGAAGTGTTTGAAGCCCGCCGCCTGATCGAGCCCACGCTGGTGCAGGCCTACATGGCCGAGGCCAGCGACGACGACATCGCCCAACTGGGCCAGCTCATCCGCGCCGAAGACGAAGCGCGGCTGAAGGGCGACCTGCGCCGCGCCATCCGCCTCTCGGGCGACTTTCACC
>JAIFMP010000164.1 GCA_020048405.1 Hydrogenophaga sp. | reverse complement strand
CCAGCCGTAAGCGCCCGCCTTCTTCAACCATGGTCCCGCCAAACACGCTGCTGGCCAGGTTGACCCAGGTGCCAGCGCTGTTTTGTTTCCAATAGCCGTTGACGCCCAGGTCGGTATCCACATACAGGCTGAAGGTTTCGGTCACGGCGGCCCCATTTGCACCGGTGCCCACGTTGGCGCTGAAGGCAATCAGGCCCAGGGGCATGTTGACGCCTTCGGGCAAGTCGTCTGGGGCATCGAGCTGGCGCACGTTGCTCAGGGTGGCGCTGTTGCTGTCGGTGCTGTCGATCTTGCCTGCGCGGCTGTCGGCCACCAGGCTGACAAAGGCAGTGGGAGACGTGCCGGGGTTGCTGACGGCGGTGGTGGTTTCTTTAAAGCCCACCGATGTGACCCCAGACTGCTGGCTGTCGGCCACACCGTCGCCATTGCCGTCGCCGGCCACGGGTGTGCCACCGCCCGAAGGCGTCAGGCCGGGGATGGTGTTCTCCACTGCGTCGGGCACACCGTCGTTGTCGGGTGTAGGGGTGGGCGTTGGGGTTGGAGTAGGTTCGGGCGTGGGCGTGGGTGTCGGAGTTGGTGTTGGTGTAGGAGCAGGTGCCGGGGTTTCATTCACATCCGTCACCGTCACCGTGATGGTCTGGGTATCAGACTCCGCGCTGCCGTCGCTGGCTTGCACTTCGACCACGTAGGTGTTGTTGCCAGCCGTGTCGCCGACATCGGTTCGGTGGCGAAGGTCAGCACGCCGGTGGCCGCAACGATGTTGAACTTGGCCGCATCCGCGCCGCCGCTGATGCTGTAGGTCAGGGTGTCTCCGGTGTCTGCATCGGTGGTGCTCACAGTGGTCACGGCGGTGGCGTTTTCGGCCACGCTTACAGCTGCGGTTGCGCCGCCGCCGTTGCTGGTAATCACTGGCACGTCATTGGCACCGCTAACGGTAAGCACCACATTGGTCGACGCACCATTGGCCACCACGGCAAAGCTGTCGGTCACGCTGGTGCCAAATGCCAGGGCTTGCACTGCCGGGGCAGCGTTGTTCAGCGTGTAGCTCCACCGGCCATCTGCCGCCACGCTGAAGCTCCCGTAAGTGCCTGCTGTGTTGGTCTGGGTGGTGATGGTGGCGTCGACCGTGTCGCGGTCTGTTATCAGCAACTGACCTGTGGTGGTGAGGCTGGTGGCGTCTTCAGTGATTTGCCCTGTGCTGGCTCCGCTGACCTCGTTGGGGTCGTCCGCGCCGGCCAGGTTCACGGTGAGGGTCTGCGTCACTGGAGTTCCAATCACGCCGTCGGTCAAGCTGATGGTGAAGGAGTCGGAACCTGCCCCGCTCTTGAGCGATTCCATCTTGGCTGTGTCGGGCACATACAGATAAGCACCACTGCTGCTAGCCACGTACAGCGTGCCGTATGTACCTGCTTTGGACACGTCGTAAACCACCCCGCCAATGTTTGTGGTGCCGCCGGTGGTGCCTGTGTCGATGCCGTAGGTAAGCGCTGCATTGCTGTCCGCATCACTCCCCCCCAGCTGCCCACCCTGGGTTTGGAAGATGTCATTGCCCGTGGTGTCGGTGTAGCTCAGGGCGGTTACGGTGGCCAGTACCGGGGTGTCGTTGGCGCCGGTGACGTTGACGGCGAGTACGCTGGAATCGGTCAGTGTGCCATCGCTGGCCCCCACACCGAACGAATCTACGGCATTGCCTGTCAGGGCATTGATCTTGGCTGCGTCGGGCACATAGACGTATTTGCCTGCATCCTCATCCGAGGAGACCACATACAGGGTTCCATATTTGCCCACCAACTGCAAGTTGTAGGTCACAGTGAGGTTGTCGCTCATGATGCCGAAACTGCCACTTGTTGCGCCCGCGAGGGTGTAGCTCAGGGTTTGAGTCGTGTTTTCCGCATTGGTCGCGCTCAGAGTGCCGGTCTGGTTGGCGAAGCTATCGGTAACGGCAGTGTCAGTCAGGCTGATGGCCGTGGGCGCAGCCAGCACAGGCGCGTCGTTGACGGCATTGATATTGACGGTGAAGGTGTTGGTGCCGATGCCGGGTGTGGGGGTCGCGCCGTCTGACGCGCTGATGGTGAACGTGTCTGTGGTGTTGGCGCTCAGGGCATTGATGGCGGTGGCGGTGGGCACATAAACGTACTTGCCCTTGTTGTCGCCGGTGGACACCAGGTACAGCTTGCCGTAAGTGCCAACACGCGAAATGTCATATTCGATGCCATCGGATAGCGAGCCACCGGCTGTGCCACCACTGAATCCATAGATCAAGTTGAAGCGATTTTCCGCGCCGCCTGAATCCACGTCAAAGGCATCAATCGAACCCGTCTGGTTGGTGAAGGTATCGGCTGCAGCCGTGTCCAACAACTTGATGGCTTCTTTGGCGACCACGGGCTCGTCGTCTTTGCCAGAAATTTTGACCTCTAACGCGGTGCTCACCGACGTTGTACCGTCGCCAACGGTCAGATCAAATGACAGGTTAATGGTGTCGTGGCCGCCCAGCGCGTCGATGGCGGTGCTCACGGGTACAAAGGTGTAGGCACCTGTAGCGCTGTTTAAGTACAGCGTGCCATAGGTGGCATCCGCTTTTTGAACGTCATAACTTCCTGCGCCAACGCCTGTCAAATTAGCGCCAGAGTAGGCAATGCCACCAGTAATCCCAAAAGTTTTGGTTTGCCCAGTGTCGGCATCGCTACCCGCCAACGTACCCGTTTGGTTGGCAAAGGTCTCATTTGACGCGCTGGTGTCCGCAAAGAACAGCGCCGCAGGCGGGTTGGTGGACGTAATCACCGGCGTGTCATTCACCCCGGTGTAGTTCACCGTCAGCGTCTGGCTGCCCGACGCACTGCCGTCGCTGGCGGTCACCGTAAAGGTTTCGCTGGTGCTGCCCGCAGTCAGGGCGTTGACCGCACTGGCCGTGGGCACAAACACGTAGCCGCCTGTGCTGCTGTTGACATACAGCGTGCCGTTGGTGCCTGCTTTTTGCACGTCGTAGGTCACGCCATTCACCAGCGTGCTGCCACCCGTGGTGCCGCCTGTGATTCCATACGTCAACGCGCCGTTTTCAGCGTCGGTGGCGCTGAGCGTGCCGGTGTTGTTGCTGCTGCCCTTGATGAGCCCGGCTTCGGTGTCAGCCTCTGCGGTGTCCACAATGCCAATCGCTGTGGGGGTGACCAACACGGGGGTGTCATTGGCCCCAGTGAGGTTGACCTTGATGGTGGTTTGACCAGTCGCTGCGGGTACGCCGTTGTCCGTGGCGCTGACCGCAAACTCTACCGAGGTGCTGCTGGTCAGTTTGTTGATGGCCGCAGCGTCTGGCCGGAACAGGTATTTGCCGGTGCTGCTTTCAAAAAACAACGTGCCGTAGGGGCTGGTCTTGCTGACGTCATAGGTAACGCTGTTTTCAGTAAGGGGGACCGCACTGCTGCCTGACAGGCTCAGGGTAAAGCTGTTGCTTTCGGTATCGGTAAAAGTCAGCGTGCCAGTGGCATCGGTAAAAGTGTTGGCCGCGCTGGTGTCGGTATAGGGCAGGTTCACCTCCGTGGCGCTGGGTGCGGTGTTGGCCACCACACTGATGCTAACGGTGTCTGAAGTGCTAGACACCGCATTCGAGCCTTGGCTGATGACGCGCAGACCAGAGCTCGAAGCGGCTGAATAAACATAGCCGCCGCTTAACACCACATCACGGGGGGAGTTGGTTGCAATAGCTGACACCAGAGTGGGGCTGGCAGGGTTACTAATGTCAATAACCTGCACACTATAGTAGTCGGCTAAGTAGGCTGTGTTGCCACTCACAACCACGTAAGTGCCTACCAGGGTAGGGCTGGCCGGGGTGCTAATGTTGATGATTTGCAATCCACTGCTAAAGTCAGCCACATAGGCGTAGTTGCCGCTCACCGCCACATTAGTTGCCTCACCCGTAGTGTTGTAGGTTCCCACCAGAGTGGGACTGGCGGGGTTGCTGATATTGATAATTTGCAACCCACTGCTGTTGTCTGCCACATAGGCATAGTTGCCACTCACCGCGACCCCTCTGCCAGCACCCGGGGTGTTGTAAGTGCCTACCAGGGTGGAGCTGGCCGGGGTGCTGATATTGATAATTTGCAACCCACTGCTGTTGTCTGCCACATAGGCGTAGTTGCCGCTCACCGCCACATTAGTTGCCTCATCCGTAGTGTTGTAGGTTCCCACCAGAGTGGGACTGGCGGGGTTGCTGATATTGATAATCTGTAGCCCGCTAGGACCATCAGCCACATAGGCATAGTTGCCACTCACCGCGACCCGTAAGTGCCTACCAGGGTAGGGCTGGCCGGGGTGCTAATGTTGATGATTTGCAATCCACTGCTAAAGTCAGCCACATAGGCGTAGTTGCCACTGACCGCCAAACCCAATGCCAACCCAGTGGTATCCAGGGTTCCGACTACGCCGCCACTGATGTTGGCACCGGTTTGCCCGTTGGTGAAACCGCCGTTCTGGTCCCAGGCCTTGAAGGTGATGGCATCAGTCAGGCTGCCGCTGACACCGGTGTTGGGCTTGAAATAGACATAGGTGTCGGCATCGGCCTTGAGCGTCAGCGCCGAAGTTTCCGACACAGTGCCGGTCAGTTGCGCCCAGGTGGTGCCGCCGTTGGTGCTGTAGTAAAGCGTGCCATTGCTGCTGACCTTGGTGATGGCGATGCCCGCGGGGTCGCTGTTGGCATCGGTGTAGTTGTCCAGCCCCGAACCGTTGACGCTGTCGATCAGGCTGCTGACCAGCACGCCACCGGTGGTGCTGTTGGCGCTGGGTGCGGCCAGGTTGGCGGCAATAGTACCCAGCGTGGGGGATTTGGTGGCATCGAGCGTTGGGGGCGTGTTGGCTGCGGGAGCTGCGGGGGCTGTGGTCACATCCACCTTGGTGACGCTGGTTTGGTCATTGTTGGCAGCATCTTTGGCGACAAAATACACGTCGTAGGCGGTGCTGGCAGACAGGGTGCTGACGGCGCTGAAGCTGGCATCAAAAGCGCCGGTGGTGGCGGCAGAAGTGCCGCTGGCCAGGGCTGCGGAGCTTGATGCATTTTGCCCGGCTTTGACCTGCGCCACGCTGGGGGCCGTTGCCCCGTCAGCCACCACGACGTAATACGCCGTGCCCGATTCGTTCAGCGAGGCACTGGGTGTAAAGCCGCTGGTGGTGAGGGTGCCCACGGCGGGGGCTACGTCGAAGGTGGGGGGGGTGGAGTCAGCTGCGACTACGGAGAAGTTCCAGGTGGTGAGGGCGGTAATGCTTCCATAAGCGCCTGCGGCTGCTTCCACATACGCATTAGCGGTTGATGTGACGTAATAGCTGCTTCCAGCGACCAGTGCGCCGCCGGGGTTGATAGTGATGGTTGTCCCATTCGGAGTTACCGACCCGCCGGGCGCGACAATCGTTCCACCGGCATTGCCGGTGCCTGAGTATGTGCCTGAATTGGACGACCAAGTGAAGGTCTCGATGAGGTTGCCATCTTTGTAAAGATAAAACGCTTTCCCAGCCTGCCATGTCAGTTCTGCCCGGCCCGTCAGGGTCATCACCAACGACGTGCTTCCTGCAGGCACGTTGATGGCGTCGTCCGCCGGCGAAAGGCTAGCGATGGCCAGCGCGTGCTGCCAACCCTCAGCCGCCAAGGTCGCCACATCGGCGGTGCCGCTCATGACTTCCAGCACCCAGTCCCCGCCCTTCGCCGCTGCGCCGGTCAGATCACTCGACGCTGCCACATCCGCCCCGGTGGCTTGCGCAAGTTTGCCGACGAAGTTCACTCCCGTTTCGCCTGCGCCGACTTCACAGCCGTAAAGCAGCCCTGGCCGATTTGGCCGAGCTGGCTGGTGTATTGGGCCAGGTTGTTGCCGTCAAGCAGCGTGCTGCCCAGGTAGAGCGCGCCGGCGCTGCCATGCCCCAGCAGGTGAATGGCATCCACGCTGCCCGGTGCCTTCTTTGCAAGCCAATCGGCCATTTGCGCCAGACCGTCACCCCGGCTGTCCAGCACCACCACTTCAACCCCGGCGGGCATGCCAGCGGCCAGGGTTTGCCAGTCGGCGACGTTGTCGAGCACAAAAGCGATTTCGGTGCGGCCAGTCAAAGTCGCGGCATTGGGGCTGGCAAGTGTGGAGTGGGTTGCTGTGTTTGTCATGATCTGTCGACTGGTTGTCACTCTTTAAGCAGAAAATGGCTCTGCCGCTTATTGGGTGGATGAATGCTGCTACGCTATTTGATGCATGGTTTGCATCTCATTCATCGTAGGCAAGACGCCCGACAAGGTGTCTTGTGAATGCTTGCGAAACCTAACCAAACCTTGCAGCCGCTTTGATCTGGATCAGGAACGCGCTTGTCAGCCTCTATAGTTGGCGACCATGTCAGCCAATTCCCCGCCCCTTGTGTTCGTGATTGACGACGACGCCAGCTTGCGTGACGACCTGGTTGACTACCTATTGACCGAGGGGTACCGGGCTATGGGGTTTGCCAGTTACGAGCAGTTTTTGCCTGCCAGCGAACTGCTGCAGCCCACGCTTGTGGTGTTGGACCTGGGGCTGCCCGGGCTTGATGGCATGGCGGCGTGCCACCTCCTGCGCGAGCGCTGGCCGCAAGTGGGGTTAATCATGCTCACCAGCCGCACCGGTGCGGACCAACAGCAAGCAGGGCTGCAGGCCGGGGCCGATGCCTATTTGCTGAAAACCGCGACCCTGCCCCTGGTGCACGCCACGGTGGAAAGTGTGCTGCGGCGCCTGAAACCTGCCAGCTCCCACGCAACCCCCAACACGCTGCCAAGTGCCAACTCAAATGCCCCGCAAAGTGTTGCGGGTGATGCAGCCGCTTGCCTGCCCACACAAACCTGGGCGCTGCGCGATGCCGATTTGTGCCTGCTAGCCCCCACCGGAGATGGAACGGTGCTGTCAGTCAATGAGTTTCGGCTGGTCCACGCTCTGATGGCGGCGCACGGCCAAGTCGTGCCGCGCCCCGAGCTGTTGGCTTTGGTGGGCAAGAGCGATTCGGTCACCAACCGGCGCAACCTGGACGGAGTTTTCAGTCGCATCCGCGCCAAGGTACGCCAGCAAGCCGGCGCAGACCTGCCCCTGCGCTCCAGTTATGCCAATGGCTACGCCTTTGTACCGGGGCGGGCAACGGACGCAGCTGCCAGGTCTGCCGTCAACTAGCCGCCAGAGCTCCGGCCAGCGCGCCTTGGTGCTGACTTGATCAAGCTGTTGCTGCAGCGCCAGCAGTTCACACCAGACTTGAACCGTGTGGTGGCCTCCGAGTCACCAGTGGTGGGCAGATCATCGGGCGGCTGGAGTTAACGCTCAAATACCCCAACCTAGAGGTGCAAGCAGCACTGAACGACAGGCTGCTGCAGAGCTTGACCGGAGCGCAAAATTTGCCGGGGTCGCATCGACATGACGGTGTTGTTTGACGGCCAGGTGTTTTTGTTTGAGTTCAACGTGGTGGAGATGAACCCGGCAGGTGCGGCGCTGCAGCAAATCAAGACCCAAGGCTATGTCGACAAGTACAAAGCCCGGGGCGAGCCGATTCACCTGATTGGCGTGGAGTTCAGCAAGGCCAACCGCAATATGGCGGGGGTTGAGGTGGAACCGATATCAATAGAGTAGCTTCTTGTGCATGCTGAATAAGCGATAGAGGCACTTTTTAATCTAAAAATTGTCATTATGTTGCGTATGGACCGGTCGGCCTTGACCCAGTTCCAATAACCAACACACCCCCCGAGGCTGCCGGGGTTGTGCCTGCAAACTACCGCCGTGGGCTCGGGCAATGGTGGCCACCAGCGAGAGGCCCAGGCCAAACCCGGGTTTTTCCTGGGTGGGCTGGCGCAGCAGGGCCGATTCACCCATTTGCAAATACTGCTCGGGCTTGAGGCCGGGCCCCTCGTCTTCCACCCTGAACAACACCCTCGAGGGCTGCGCCACCACCTGAATACTGACGGGGCACTGAGGGCCAGCGTACTTGAGGGCGTTGATGAGGATGTTTTCCAAAGACAGCTTCGTGAGCAGCGGGTCCAGCACCACCGGGCGGGCGTCATGGGGCCAGCTGATTTTTAAATTCGCTTGAGGGTAGTTGTGGGTGAACTCAGTTTGCACCTCAGTCATCCACGCGGACAAATCGGTGCTGACAGGCTGCACCTGGGCCTGACCGGACTGCAGGGCTGCGTTGTTCAGAAAGACCTCTACCAGCTTGCCCGACTCAAAGGCCGTTGCGCGAATGTCGGTGACGCGGCGCAGCGTCCTGGGGGGGAGTTCCACTTCTCTGACGACCATTTCAGCCGACCGGCCCACGCGTGCCAATGGGTTGAGCAGCTCATGCGCCACAAACGCCGAAAAAGACCGTATTTGTGCTTGCTGGTCGGCCAGCAGGCGCTGACGGAAACTGGCCTCCCGGCCTTGGCGCTGCATATCGCGCACCGACCAACTGGTGGCAATGGCCAAGAACAGCACATGCAACAGCGCAGAAGCATGAAACGCCAGGCTGAACCAGGGCCTCGGGTTGATGACACCAACCACGCTCAAATTAAGGGCCATGGCGGTGGTGACGGTCACGCCAAATGCCAGCACATACAAGCCGAGCCCGAACCGGTGCTGTTGCCGGCGCATGGTCCACAAAGCCAAGCCAATGCTGACCAACCCCAAAACCAGAACACCCATCACCGCGCATAGGGCAGCCCAGCGGTAAAACGGTGTGTTGATGCTGACCAGACTCACACTGCACAACGCAATAATGCTTGCGTAGGCCTTGAACCAGCCAGGGCGGGTGACCCGCAAGTCAAGAATCACGATCCAGAGCAAGGCACCTGCCGCAGGCGCCATCAATATGCCAAAACCGGTTACCCCATTGGCCCAGGCGCTTGACCCCATGGTGGCGTTGAGCAAAAGCGGCTGCTGGGTGCCCAAAAAAATCGCCAGCAAGCACAACATGTAAAAGCTGTACGCCAGTTGCACCGCCTGGCGCAACACCACTGCCGACACAGCATAGATGCCGGCCGACAGCAAATACAGGGTCACGAACATGCCGGCGGCCAGTAATTCCCGGGATATGGATTGGGACAGCGTATCGTCGTGTACCAAGCGGACCGTGATATTGACGGCGCTGGTGGTTTGCACCCGCAGCAGCCAAACTTGCGGCGCATGGGTGTCGGGCAACTGCACCAAGTGGCGCGTGGGATACACCGGCGCAGGCGCAGGACGCACCGAGTCCCCCAGCGTGGTGAAAGGCTCAGTGGCTCCTTCAGCGTAAAGATCAAATTGGTCGATGTAGGGCTGTCCCAAAGCCAACCAACGCCGCCCGCTGTCGGCCTGCGCAGACGGCACTTCAAACCGGAGCCACAGCACTCCGGGCCGGTAGCCATAGTTGCCATTGCGGTTGTCGGCTTGCCACGCCACGTTGGGCTGCATCATCTCTTGCACGGTCTGGGTACCGCTTGGGTCCCAGTGCACACGCCAGCTCAGTGACAAATCGCTCGCCCAACCCTGACTTGCCCCCGTGATGCCGAACAACACCAACACCCACAATGCCAAGACGCGCCGCCAGGCACGTAAAGGGTGAGAGTGGCGCGGGCCCACGGATTCAGGGAAGAAGGGCATGGCGGTCGAGTTTAGTCGGGGGCCGCACACGGATGCCGGAGTGAAGGGCTGGCTCAAAACCAGAAGTTGGTACCGTCAGCGTGGGTGGATATGGAAACGCCTGCTTTGGGCTTGGTGATGACCGCTTCAAATGCGCCGGGTTCAGCGGCCCGTGTGTTGAAAAACAGCCTCAGCCCCGGTGGCCCAGTCTTCGAGGTGATGGACGCGCACGATCTGGCCGTTCTCAATCTCATGGATATCGGTGCTGTCGATCTTGAACGACTTGCTGCCGTCCAACTCCATTCCCATGAATGTGCCCTTGGGCGAACCGGTGGCCACCGCACGCACCACGACCTTTTTGCCGTCCATGCCGATGACCAGGTCTTGTGGCGCCCACACCAGATCGGGAATGAGTTGCCAGAAAAAGCCAACCTGTTTGATCAGCGTTGCTTTGTCTTTGACTTCCTGGCTGTTGATCGACTGAAAGCCGTCGGCGAGGATGCTGCCCAGCACCGCAGCGGGCGTGGTCGCTGTGTTGACCGTGAGGGCTTGCTTGTAGAAGGGTGCAACGATGGCTTGTACTTCGTCTTTGGTCATGGTGACTTCCTTTGGGTGATTAATGTTGGAAGGTGAAAAACTCATTTGGCCTGGAGCTGACGCAGCGCGCCGGCCCAGTCTTCTACGTGGTGAGCGGTGACGGCCTTGCCGCCCTGGATGGTGTGGATGTCGATCGTCATGATCCGAAAGCTCTTGCCCGTGGGTTGAACGCCAAAGAACGGGCCAACCGGTGTGCCACTGGCTTCGCTGCGCACGATGATGCGGTTGCCATCGACCATCACGTCTTTGATGTCCCACTTCAGGTCTGGTATCAACTTGCCAAAACCGGTCACCTGGCCAACGAAGGCCTCCCGCCCCTTGAATTCGGATTCGTTGTGGTACGACTTCCAGTCCGGCGAAAGGGCTTTTTCAGCCAGTGCCTTCAGGTCTTTGGTTGCGGGCTGGTTGAGCATGTCGTAAAAGGGCGCGATCTGCTGGCGCGCTTGCTCAACGCTCAGGGATTGCGCCCAGGCAGCCGACAGTGGAGCCAAGGTGGCGACAACCAGGGCGGCGGCGCCGAGCGAGGTGGACTTGAGTGAGAACATCATGTGTGACTCCGGGTGAGGGAAGAAGAGAAACGGAACGGGACACAGTCTCGCTGGCGCGTTCCATCTCGGGGAGAGCGATTCCGGACGCTTTATGATCAAAACCGGACAAACTTCCTGCCGCCGTGTTGGACATCACCCATATTGGTTTCAAGCCCCCTGCCGATCAGCGACTGCCGATAGAGGCGCTGACGATCAACGATCTGAGGCAGAGAGCGCCTGAAGAACACTTCCGAAAGTTGCAGCGGGCGGACTTTTTCCGCCTGTTCGGTGTGCGGGAGGGCTGCACAGCGCCCATGGTCGATTTTTCCAGCCATGCGTTGCAGGCTGCCGACTGGCTGCTGGTTCGCCCAGGCCAGGTATTTCGGTATGACTTCGACCGCCCGTGGTCGGGCTGGCTGGTGGTGTTTCCGCCGCAGGTTCTCATGTCCGGACCTCGTGTGGCGGGCCGGGACGAAGTCGATCTGTCTGGCCGAGTGGAAGCCCTGCCCACCCGCATACCCCTGAACCCGATGCAGCACGATTGGATGTGCACCTGCGCAGGCCAACTCCAGTCAGACGGGCTGCAGACGTTTGAGGTGCCCATGCGCAACGAACTGCTGCGACTGCAACTGGCAGGCATGTTGCTGCGGTTGTCGATGTGGCAGCCCCAGGGCCACACGCCATCAGACCGAGAGGAACCGTTCCAGCGGTTTCGCCTGCTGCTGGAGGCAGACCATGCCAGTCGGCACCAGGTCGGGCACTATGCCCGCGCATTGGGCATGAGTGACAAAACGCTGAGCCGGGTGTGCCTGGCCGCCACTGGGATGCCAGCCAAAGCCGTCATCAACCAGAGGCTGCTGCTGGAGGCCAAGCGTCTGCTGGCGCATACCCGGCTGTCGGTGAAGGCAGTGGGGCATGCGCTGGGGTTTGACGAACCCACTCACTTCGTCCGGTTCTTCCGTCGCGAGGCAGGCATTTCCCCCCTGGCCTTCCGGCTGGCCGAAAGGCCCTGATCGTGGGAGGGGGGAGTTGTCTGGGTGGCCTGACCTGAGCCGCTCAGTTTCTGACGACGAGCGCGCCCGAGCGTGCATTCAGCTGGAAGACCGCAACCGTCTGGACCAGTTCCTGCGCCTGTGCCTTGAGCGACGAAGCGGCGGAGGCCATTTCTTCGACCAGGGAAGCGTTCTGCTGGGTGGCCTGGTCCATCTGCGAAACCGCATCGGCCACCTGCCCCACGCCGTTGGACTGTTCGGAGCTCGCCGCGCTGATTTCGCTCACGATGTCTGTTACCCGACGGATGCTGCTGACGATTTCAGCCATGGTTTCACCGGCCCGATCGACCAGGTGGGTGCCCTGCTCCACCCGTTCCACGCTGGCGTTGATCAAGTCCTTGATCTCTTTGGCAGCATTGGCCGAGCGTTGGGCCAGGCTGCGCACTTCGCCAGCCACTACCGCAAAACCCCGGCCCTGCTCACCCGCACGGGCCGCCTCCACCGCCGCATTCAGCGCGAGGATGTTGGTCTGGAAAGCGATGCCGTCGATCACGCTGATGATCTCGGCGATCTTGCGGCTGGATTCGTTGATGCCCTTCATGGTGTCCACCACCTGGGTCACGACCTCGCCGCCCTGAACCGCCACATTCGATGCACTCAGGGCCAACTGGTTGGCCTGGCGCGCGTTATCTGCATTGAGGCGCACAGTGGAACCCAGTTCTTCCATGCTCGATGCCGTCTGTTCAAGGGCGCTGGCCTGACCTTCGGTGCGGGCCGACAGATTCTGGTTGCCCTGTGCAATTTCGGCGCTGGCGGTGGCCACCTGTTCGGCGTTACTGCGCACCGTGGACACAATGTTCACCAAGCGGTCCCGCATGGCCTGGACGGCGGCCATCACGCTGTCGGTATCCCCTCTGGGCTGACGTGCAGATCTACCGTCAGGTTGCCCTGGCGCACGGCATCGGCTGCGGCCTTCACGTCATTCGGTTCGGCACCAAGGCGACGCATCAGCCAGGCGCGGAACAGCGCCAGACCTGCAAGCGCCAGCAAGGCGCTCAGAATGGCCGACGCCACCAGAATGGCGTACCACAGATTGCGCATGCTCAGGGCCGCGTCCACGTCCTGCGCCGTGCGCTGATCGACCAGGATCAGGAATTCATCCACCGGCTTCATGATTTTGGCTTTGAAGAGGTGGTAATTGGCATCGTGCATCAGCTGCCTGGCCTTCTCCAGGTCGGGCTCGCCCTGTACGGTGAACTTGCCGTTGGCATCCGCACGCAAGCCTTTGACCAGGTTCATGGCCACCGTCTCGGTATTGACCAGGTCGTCCGAATTGGCCTGCGCTTCCTTGAGTTTGGCAAATTCGGCCTCGCTGAAACCGGCCGACTTCATCAGGGTTTGCAGCGGGACTGTTTCGCCCACGCCCCGCCCGGGGTCTGTGCCGGCGGCGCGGAAATCCCAGTAGATTTTTTCGTACTGGTTGGGGCGGGGCAGTTTGCCGTTGCGGATGTCCAGCACTTCGAAATACTGCTTCTCCCACATCGGGTTGCCGCTGACCACATAGGTGCGCGCCAGACGGGTGAGGTCGTCCGAACTCTGTCGCAACTCGTCAGCCAGCAGGTAAGACGTGTAGCGTGCGGTGTTCACTTCGGTGGCCCGCTGGTTGGCCTGCCCCACCATGAAAAGCGATACACACAGCAGCATTGCTTGACGGTTTGCATCGGGTCAGTCCTTCCAAGGGGCGGGGTTCAGGCCGCAGGGGGGTTACTTTGGCACTTCGGCTCAAGGCCTTTTGTGTGATTATGCCGCTCCACAACGTGCGCAAAGATGCCGCATTCCTGCTACTTCTCGAAGAAGCGGGGGCAGTTCCAGCCATGTTTTACCGGGCCCAGTTACCTGCTTGGTACGGTAGCGTACATTCTTAGAGGGTGATACATTGCGCCGCCGAACCCTTCCATCCGCCACCACAATCCCCATGACTGCGCAGCACCTCCTCGGCAAATGGCTTGTGGCCGTGTGTGTGACCCTGCTGCTGGCCTGCTCGCCCAAGCTACCTGACCAGGAACTTCAATACCAGTCCACACCCCCAGCGGGCAGTCCTGTGCGACTGCGTTTTGCGGTTCATCCCCTGCACAACCCGCAGTTGCTGGCCCAGGCCTACCAACCAATGATCGACCTGCTCAACGCAGAACTCACGGCGGTTCAGCTCGATTTGGAGGCGTCGCGCGACTACCAAGCCTTCGAAGAAAAGTACGCCACACGAGGTCCGGCATTTCTTTTGCCCAACCCATGGCAAACCCTGCAAGCCATGCGCCATGGCTACCGGGTGATTGCAATGGCTGGCGACCCGGATGATTTCCGAGGCATTTTCATCGTACGCAAGGACAGCGGCATCCGCAGTCCCACTGACTTGCGTGGCAAGGTCATCAGCTACCCCTCCCCCACTGCGCTGGCGGCCGCCATCATGCCGCAGTATTTCCTGCACACCCAGGGACTGGATGTGCGCCAGGACACCCGCAGCGTGTATGTCGGGTCGCAGGAGTCGGCCATCATGAACGTCTATTTGGGTCAAGCCGCTGCCGGTGCCACCTGGCCTCCGCCCTGGCGCCTGTTCCAGAGCAGCCACCCCCGTGAGGCAGCCGAGCTGATGCAGATATGGCAAACCCCTTCGCTGGTCAACAATTCGGTGATGGTGCGTGACGATGTGCCGCCCGAGCTGGCGCGCCTGGTCCAGACGGGGTTGCTGGCCCTGTCCCACACCGCAGCCGGTCAGGCTGCGCTGCTGCAGATGCAGGCTGCCGCATTTCATCCCGCTGACGACAGCACCTATCAGGTGGTGGCTCAATATGTGCAACGCTTCGAGCGCGAAGTGCGCCCGGTCGAGCAACCATGAACATCCCACCCAAGTCCCCTGACGTTCGTCCTGCCAGAGGCCGTCCCTCCTGGGTCCAACACATCATGGCGCTTCTGGTCGGCAGCCTTCGCCGCCAGGTGATCACTGGCATGGTGCTGACCGTGTCATTGATGATGGCGCTGTTTGTCTGGGACACCGTGCGGAGTCAGCACCAAGTGGTGGCGGCCCACCAGGGTGAGCTGGCAATGGCCATGGTTCGCAGTGTCGCGGTGACGGCCGCGACCCAGCTGGCCTCCCGCGATGTGGGTGCTTTGCAGGAAACCATGCACGGTCTGAGCAGTTTCCCCGATCTGCGCTATGCCATGGTGCTTGACACGCAGGCCCAGGTGCTGGCGCATACCGACCCGATGCGGCGCGGCCTCTATCTGGCAGGTGCTTCTCTGGACGAAACGCCGGTGCTGCAACACCAGCCCTCCGGCCTGGTGGAGGTGACCTTGCCGGTCTTGCTGAACCAGCGCCCAATCGGTTGGGTACGTGCCGGGTTGTCGGGTGATGCACTGGAGGCCCGGTTGGCGGAGGTCTTCCACAGCGGTCTGTGGTACGCCATGCTGGCGATGCTGCTGACTGTGAGCGTCGCCACACTGATCAGTGGCTGGCTGACGCGCCGGCTGGCGCTGATCGCCCGGGCGCTGAATGCGATTCAGCTCGGACAGGGCTGGCAGCCGGTCACGCTTCGTGGAAGCGACGAGGCAGCGCTGCTGGGCAGACAGTTCAATGCCATGCTCGACGCTCTGGCTGCGCGCGACGAGGCGCTGAAGGCCAGTGAAGCCTTCAAGACGGCCATCATCGACTCGGTGGCCGCCGAGGTTGCCGTGCTGGATCCGCAGGGTGTCATCCT
>JAIFMP010000056.1 GCA_020048405.1 Hydrogenophaga sp. | reverse complement strand
TGCGCCCGCTGCCGCACAGCAAGGGTACTTCGGTATGGCTGCCGTCCCAGGTGGGGTCTTCGATGCTGTCAAACACCTCGCGCAGCTTCTGGCCCCAGGTGCCGTGCACCATTTTGAAATAAGGGTTGTGCTCGTCGATGCAAGTGATTTTGTCGCTTTGCAGTGCATCGGCCTCATACACGGCCATGTCGAGTGGCAGCCCCACCGACAGGTTGGATTTCAGCGTGGAGTCCATGCTGACCAGCACACACTTGGCGGCTTCATCCAGCGGGGTTTGCGGTGTGATCACACGGTCCAGCACAGGCTTGCCGTACTTGCTTTCACCGATCTGGAAGAACGGCGTTTCAGGCGTGGCCTCGATGAAGTTGCCCGCCGAATACACCTGAAACAGACGCATGCCTTCGCCTTTGATCTGGCCGCCAAAGATCATGGACACGTTGAAGTCGACACCCGAGGCCTTGAGAGACGCGCCGTCCCGGTCGAACACATGGCGCACGGCCGAGCCGAGCACGCGGGCCGCATCGAACATGCTGGGTGCGTTCCAGATGGTGATGGGGTCACCGTCTTCGTTCTTCAGCTTTTCCACCTGCAAAATTTCGCGCACCGATTGCGAAATGCTCAGGTTGCCCGCCGACAGCAGGCACATGAAGCGGTCGCCCGGCTTCTCGTACACGATCATTTTGCGGAAGGTGCTGATCTGGTCCAGCCCTGCGTTGGTGCGGGAATCGGACAGGAACACCAGTCCGGCGTTGAGTTTGACGGCGCAGCAGTAAGTCATGTGAATACGAGGGTAAAAAATTCAGTGGGTCGCCGGTTTCGTGTGCAGCCACTCTCAAGCGGCCAGCCACTGGGTAGGGCTGTAAACCCGCAGGGGGCCGCCCTGGAAGTCGCGTCCATTTCGAGTGATGACTGCCTCGGCACCCGACATTGCCGCAGCATGTGCCAGCACGGCATCTTCAAAGTCAGCCATGGAGCTGTCCAGGGCGATTTCCACCACGGGGCGTGTGACAGGTGCCACTTCCACCAAGCTCAAGAGTTGGGCTAGCAGTTGCCTTGCGGCGGTATCGCCTACCGCTTTCTCAGCCACATAGTGAATGGTGGTGACCGTGGTGGCGCACACGCAGCCGGCCAGAAGCCCGGATTCGATTTGCGCGAACACCTGTGCAGCGTGATCGGCGTGGGGAGCGCGGTCAAGCAGGAGGTCCAGCACCACATTGGTGTCCAACGCCACTTTCATCGGTGTTTGTCGGCCAGGTGGGACTGGTGGTCGGTTTCCGAGGCGGTAGCCCCTTTCAGCGCACCGCGCAGCTGCGCGGTGATGGGGCTGGCACTGCCTGTGGCAGTCGGCGAACGCTGTGCCTGGCCGCTGAGTTGAGCAAAGTAATCTGCCACCAGTACCGACACCGAACGCCCGTTGGCACGCGCGTAGTCTTTCGCGGCTGCAATCAGCTGCTCATCAAGGCGGAGGGTCAGTTTGGTGGACATAAGGGGTGACGTACACAAAAACTTAGATTGTACGTTTGGCCACGTCGGGTGGTGTCTTGGACGCGAGCCATGCGTCGTTTTACGCTTGTCTCCGGTGGATGGCGAAACACATCAAAGCAGTTTCTTCAGCCGATAGACCAATTCCAGCGCATCGCGCGCGCTCAGTGCATCGGGGTCAACCCGAGCCAGTTCAGCCTCCACTGCACTGGGCTCGTTGATGGCTGCCACCGGTGGCGCGGCAAACAAATCCACCTGTTGCTGTGCATTGGCGCTTTGTGCTTCGAGTGCGGCCAGGGCGTGGCGAGCGTGGTTGACCACCGCGCCGGGCACACCGGCCAGTTTGGCCACTTGCAGGCCGTAGCTGCGGCTGGCGGGGCCGGGTTCGATCTGGTGCAGGAACACGATGTCGTTGCCGTTTTCCGCTGCGCTCACGTGCACGTTTTGGGCGGCGTGGTGGGTGGCCGGGAACTCGGTCAATTCAAAGTAATGCGTGGCAAACAGGGTGAGGGCCTGCACCTTGTCGTGCAGGTGTTTGGCGATGCTGCTGGCCAGGGCCAGGCCGTCAAAGGTGCTGGTGCCCCGGCCAATTTCGTCCATCAGCACCAGGCTGTGCGGGCTTGCGCTGTGCAGTATCTGCGCGGCCTCGGTCATTTCCAGCATGAAGGTGGACTGGGCGTTGGCCAGATCGTCGGCGGCACCAATGCGGGTGTGGATGGCATCCAGCGGGCCCAGGCGGCAGCTTTGGGCTGGCACGTAGCCGCCCATGCTGGCCAGAAGCGCAATGACGGCCACCTGGCGCATGTAGGTGCTTTTGCCGCCCATGTTGGGTCCGGTGACGATGTGCATGCGGGCTTTGGGGCCCATGAGCGTGTCGTTGGGAATGAAGGCGCCGCTGCTGGTTTCGGCCAGCCGTGCTTCAACCACCGGGTGGCGGCCCGCGCGGATTTCAATGCCTGGTTGCGGCATGAAATCGGGCGCGCACCAGCCCAGCGTGAGCGAGCGCTCGGCGAGCGCACACAGCGCGTCCAGCGCGGCCAGGCTGCGGGCCAGCGCACCCAGCGCGGGGACAAATGCTTGCAGGCGGTCCAGCAGTTGCTCAAACAACCATTTTTCGCGGGCCAGGGCGCGTTCCTGTGCGCTCAGGGCTTTGTCTTCAAAGGCTTTCAGCTCTGGCGTGATGAAGCGCTCGGCGTTTTTCAGGGTCTGGCGGCGGCGGTAGTCGTCGGGCACCTTGTCGATCTGGCCCTGCGTCACCTCGATGTAGAAGCCGTGCACCTTGTTGAACTGCACGCGCAGGTTGGTGATGCCGGTGCGGGCGCGTTCGCGGGTTTCCAGCTCCAGCAAAAAACCGTCGCAGTTGGTCTGTATGGCGCGCAGCTCGTCCAGTTCGGCGTCAAAGCCGTGGTTGATGACACCCCCGTCGCGCACCAGTGCGGCGGGCTCGGGCAGCAAGGCGGCGGTCAGCAGCTCGGCGCAGCCGGGGGGCGGCAGCAGGTGCTGGCCGAGTTGAAGCAGCAGCGGGGGCAGTGCGGATAAATTTGAAGCGAAATTGGCCTCTGACGCTTGTTGGTATTCATTTCTTCGCTCTGCAAAAAAATCGCCTATCTGGGCCGATTTGTGCAGGGTCTGCGCCAGCGCCACCAGCTCGCGTGGGCGCACCTGGCGCAGCGCGGTGCGGGCGGCAATGCGTTCGGCGTCGGCACAGTGCCTCAGGGCCTGGCGCAGCCCGGTCAGGCCCTGGCCGCCTTGCCAGGGGCGCAACCAGGCCAGCGCAGCCAGGCGCTGCTGGGCAGTGCTCCGGTCGCGCTCAGGGTTCAGCAACCAGTGCTTCAGCGCCCGGCTGCCCATGCCGGTTTCACAGGTGTCGAGCAGGCTGAACAGGGTGGGCGTAGTTTCGCCGCGCAGGGTGTGCGTCAGCTCCAGGTTGCGGCGGGTGGTGGGCGGCAGGTGCACCAGCGCCTGGGGGCGGGCCACTTGCAGTTGGGTGGCGTGGGCCAGGTTTTTGAACGCCGGACCCTGGGTGTGCTCGGCAAAGTCCAGCAGGGCGCTGGCGGCGGCGTGGGCCTGGGGCAGGGCCTCGGCATCCCATGCAGCCAGGCTGGCGGCTTGCAGTTCTGGCGGCCCAGGCCGCTGTCAAACTGCCAGGCCGGGCGCGGTGTGAGGCTGAGCGTGCCGCCGTTGCCCGCCACCAGCCGGGGCAAGGTGTGCAACCGGGCCTCGAAGGCGGGCGACACGTCGGCCCCGTAAAGCAGCTCGGTGGGGCTGAGTTGGGCTACCCAGGCGGGCAGCTCGTCGCTGGGGCATTCGGCCAGTTGTATCAGGCCCTGGGTCAGGCTCATCCAGGCCAGGCCAGTGGTGTTTCGTGGGCCCGGGTGTATGGCCAGCAGCAGGTTTTCGGTCGGCATCGGTCACGGTGCCGGGGGTGACCACGCGCACCACTTTGCGCTCCACCGGGCCTTTGCCGGTGACCTCGCCCACCTGCTCGCAAATGGCCACCGATTCGCCCAGCTTCAGCAGGCGGCCCAGGTAGGTTTCCAGTGCGTGAAACGGCACGCCTGCCATGACCACAGGTTGCCCAGCCGACTGGCCGCGCTGGGTGAGCGTGATGTCCAGCAGGCGGGCGGCTTTTTCGGCGTCACCCCAGAACAGCTCGTAAAAGTCCCCCATGCGGTAGAACACCAGCGTGGTGGGGAACTGGGCTTTGGCCGCCAGGCCATCATGGGCGTGTGGCCCTGGGCTTGCAGCTCGGCGGCGGTGGGGGCGTTGGGCGGGGCAGACAGACTCATGGGGCAACGGTGTGGGCAGGGGGCGTGTTCTATCATGCCTGCCACAGCTTTTGGGGCAGCAGCGATGGTGGTCATTCTCAAGGTGGGCGGTCAGTCGGCGGCGGCCAATTGCATCCGCATGGCCATGCACGGCGACGGTGCAGTGTGGCGCCTGGTGCATGTGGCCACGCTGGCGCAAGCCAGGCTTGCGTTGGCACGCGATGCGGTGGACCTCCTGCTGGTGCATCACCCGCTGCCCGATGGTGCCGCATTCGATGTGCCGCCGATGGTGCCGGGCACGCCGGTCATTCTCTCGATTGACCGGGGCAACGAACTGGCTGCAGCACAGATGCTGGAGCTGGGCTTTACCGACTATGTGTTCGAGGACACCAGCGCCGGGTTTGCCAGCCTGATGCTGGCGCAAATTCGCTCGGCTTTGCGCAACAGGCAGACCGCCAGTGCCCTGCGGCGGCAACACGCGCTGGTGCAAGCCATCAGCCACATGCAGGCCAGTTTCATCCGCACCGCCAACAACCGCGAAGCGTTCAACGGCGTGTTGTCCGATCTGCTGACCCTCACGGGCAGCGCATTCGGGTTTGTGGGCGAGGTTTTCTACGACGCACCCGACCAGCCGTGGCTGAACATCCACGCCATCAGCAATATTGCCTGGGACGACGCATCTCGTGCTGCCTACGCCGGCAGTGGCACCACGGGCATGGTGTTCCGCAACCTTGACGGTCTGTTCGGCGCGGCCTTGCGCACAGGCGAGCCGGTGGTGTCCAACGAGCCAAGCCAAGACCCGCGGGCGCATGGCGTGCCGCGCGGACACCCGCCCCTGCAACATTTTCTGGGCCTGCCTGTGGGGCCCAAAGACGCGTTGTTGGCTATGGTGGGTTTGGCGAACAAGCCCGGTGGTTACACCGGGGCTGACGTGGAGTTTTTGCAGCCGGTGTTGGACACCATCGCCCATCTGGTTGAGGCGCGCCGCGCAGATCTGGCCAGCCGCCGCACACTGAAAGCACTGGAAACCACGCTGGAGAGCATTGACCAGGGTATTTCCATGGTCGACGCGGAGGGCAATTTGGTGCTGTTCAACCGCAAGGTGGCAGCCATGCTGGACATGGACCCGACATGGCTCGGTGATGGCAGAACCGAGCAAGAGCTGGTGACTTTCATGAGCGAACGCGGGGATTTTGGTGCCGACTTTGAACTCATCTCCGAGCCCTCGGTGCGCGAGTTCATGCGCCACCCGTCGCCTGGGGCGGTGCTGCCCGATCGCTACCACCGGCTGACGCCCGATGGCCGCTGGTTGCAGTTGGACAACCGCACACTTCCGGACGGCACGCGGGTGCGCACCTACACCGATGTCACCGCGCAGCGTCGCGGCGAGCAGGCCCTGCGCGAGGCGGGTCAGCGTCTGGCCACCATCGTGGACGGTACCCGTGCGGGCACCTGGGAGTGGGACTTGGTGACCAACGAAGTGGCGCTCAATGAGCGGTTTGCGTCGTTGGTGGGCTACACGCTGGATGAGCTGCCGCGAGATGTCAAAGCACTGTACGACCTGTTACTTCACCCCGCTGACGAAGAACGGCTGGCCGCAGCCAACCAGGCCCACCTGGAAGGCCGGGCCGAATACTACGAATGCCAGTTCCGGTTCCGTCACAAAAAGGGGCATTGGGTGTGGCTGATGGAGCGTGGCCGGGTCAACTCGGTTGACTCGGAGGGCCGCCCGCGTGTCATGTCGGGCACCACCATCGACATCACCGTCAGCAAACACGCCGAAGACGCATTGCGCGTGACAAGCGAATTGCTGAAGGAGCGGACCCGTGCCCTGGAAACGACCTTGCAAGCCATGTCGCAGGGTCTGATGGTGGTCGGGCCGGATGCCCGGGTGCGCCTGTACAACCATCAGGTGTGCGCCTTGCTCCATTTGCCCGACGACCTGATGGCCAGTTTGCCGCTGATTTCAGAAATGGTGCATTTCCAGAACAGGCGCGGCGACTTCGGCCCGGGCCTCGAGTCGCTCGAGCCCTCCGTGCGCGATTACGTGGCGTCTGGCGCAGCGGCAGTCGATGACTCGGTCCCCCGCAAGTACGTGCGCCGCACGGCACAGGGCCGCTTTCTCGAGATCAAGTCAGACCCCTTGCCCGGCGGCGGCTTTGTGCGCACGTTTGCCGATGTGACTTCGTACGTCGAAGCCGTCGCAGCCGCTCGCGAAAGCGGAGAGGAAGTTCGTCTGCTGAACGAAACCCTGGAGCATCGCGTGGCTCAGCGCACGGCAGAGTTGGAGCGGTCGATGCACGATATCGAAACGCTGTCTTACTCCATCGCCCACGATTTGCGCGGGCCTTTGCGCGCGGTCAACGGGTTTGCAGCGCTCATTGCCGTGGATGAGGCCGATCGCCTTTCGCCCGATGGCCAGGAGTTGTTTGCCCGAATCACCGAGGCATCGCGCCGCATGGGGGAAATGATCACTGACCTGCTGGAGCTGTTCAAGGTGGTCCGCGCCGAACTCAACCTCGTGCCGGTCGACATGGCCGCACTGGCGCAGGAGGCAGTGCGCTCGCTGGTACCCTCGTTTCCGCGCACCGAGGTGGGTGTGGAGCCCATGCCCCAGGCGCTGGGAGATGCCACGCTGTTGCGGCACCTGATGTTCAACCTTCTGGACAACGCCCTGAAGTATTCATCCAAGGCAGCGCAACCCCGCATTGCCGTGGGTTACGCGGCACCTGGCGAGCAAGGTGAGGCGGCGTGGTTCGTGCGGGACAACGGGGTGGGTTTTGACATGTCGCGCGCTGACAAGTTGTTCGGCCTGTTCCAGCGCCTGCATTCCCCGGCCGATTTCAGCGGCTCTGGGGTGGGGCTGGCGGTGGTAGCGCGCATCGTGGAGCGCCACGGGGGCCGCATCTGGGCGCAATCCAGCCCAGGCCAGGGGGCCACGTTCTGGTTCACCCTCGGAGGGGCGGTGCCCCGCTGATCAGAAAGGCGCGTCGCCTTCGGGCTTGGCGGCAGGCGCCGTGGCAGGTTGCTGCACAGCAGCAGTCAGCGCGGTTTCGGGTGTGACCTGAGATGCGGCGGTCTTGGCTTCTGCTGCTGCGGTTTCATCTGCAGTGGGCAGGCCCTGGCGCAGCGCAGCTTTGTCGCCCGCGCTGGCAAATTGGCTGTATTTACCCACCACGCTCACCAGTTGCCCATAAATTTTGGGGTTGGCAGCCAGGCACTCCTTGCGGTGCAAAAAGTCGGACTCACCGGTGAAGTTGCCCACCAGCCCACCAGCTTCGGTCACCAGCAAGGCACCAGCGGCCATGTCCCACGGTTGCAGGCCGGTTTCAAAGAAACCATCTGAAAAACCAGCAGCCACGTAGGCCAAGTCCAGTGCAGCCGAGCCGGGGCGGCGGATGCCTGCGCAGCGCGGCATGATGTCGCCCAGCATGGACAGGTAAGGCTTCATCGCGTCGCCGGGGCGGAACGGGAACCCCGTGCTCAGCAGCGTGTCGCGCAGGTGAATGCGCTTGGCCACGCGGATGCGGCGGTCGTTCAGATAGGCCCCACGGCCTTTGGTGGCGCAAAATAGGTCGTTGCGGGTGGGGTCGTAAATGACCGCTTGCTCCAGCTTGCCTTTCACGGCCAACGCAATGCTCACGCAGTACACCGGAAAACCATGGATGAAGTTGGTGGTGCCGTCCAGAGGGTCGATGATCCACACGTGGTCTGCGCCGCCGTGTTTGCCCGCACGCTCGCCGGATTCTTCGGCGAGGATTCCGTGGTCGGGGTAGGCCGTCAGCAAGGTGTCGATGATGGCCTGCTCGGCCGCCTGGTCGACCTCGGTCACGAAGTCGTTGGTTTGTTTGGCTGACACTCGCACGGACTCCACGTCCAGCGCGGCGCGGTTGATGATGGAGCCAGCGGTGCGGGCGGCCTTGATGGCCACGTTCAGCATGGGGTGCAGGTTGGACGACATAACTTGTGTGAAGAACGGGGGGCGCGCCGCAAGATTGCGACAATGGGCGCTGATTTTACCCGCCTGAACCGCACGACGACCTGCCCATGAAAACCCGCTTCATCCTCATCCAGACCAGCCACGCGGGCAACGTGGGCGGCACCGCCCGCGCCATGAAAACCATGGGGTTTGACGACCTGGTGCTGGTGGCACCACGCTGGGCCAACGTGCTGCGCCGTGAAGAAACCATACAGCGTGCCAGCGGGGCCAACGACGTGCTGGCCAACGCCCGGATCGTCGAGACGCTGGACGAGGCACTCGACGGAGTCAGCCACCTGTGTGCCACCGCCATGACGCCGCGCGACTTCGGCCCCCCCACACGCAGCCCACGCCAGCACTTTGAGTTCTTGCTGAATAAAGAGCAAACAAATGAATACAGGCAAGCGGTAGGGGCTGAAAATGATTCAAATTCCTGGCCCGATGGCGTGGCCTTCCTGTTTGGCAGCGAGCGCTTTGGCATGCGCAACGAAGACGTGTACCGCAGCCACGTGTGCCTGAGCATTCCCACCCTCTCTACCTTCGGCTCGCTCAACCTTGCTGCTGCCGTGCAGCTCATTGCCTATGAGTGGCGGCAGGCCTTGGGCGGGTTTGAACTTCCACCCACAGGTGCGCCAGTGGCGCGCCAAGCCAGTGCACAAGCGGTGCAAGGCATGCTGGCGCATTTTGAGCAGGCGCTGATCGCCGTGGATTTTCTTGACCCCGCTGCACCCAAAAAACTCGTGCCCCGGCTGAACCAGTTGTTCAACCGAGCTCAGCTCACGGAGGAAGAAGTCCATATCCTGCGCGGCGTGGCCAAAGCGATGTTGCATACCGCTGCCCGCCAGCGCCCTGCCGGGCAGGACTCGGCAGGGGCTGCATGACAGGCGCTAGACTGGCTTTTTTTTGACCCATCCCACCGGACCTTTGCCCAGCATGTTCCAACGCCTGCGCGCCGATATCGATTGCATTCTGGAGCGCGACCCCGCCGCCCGCACCCGCTTCGAGGTGCTGACTTGTTATCCCGGTCTGCATGCGCTCATCCTGCACCGAGGGGCGCACTGGTGCTGGGCGCACGGACTCAAGTGGTTGGGGCGCTTCATTTCCCATGTGTCGCGGTTTCTCACGGGAATTGAAATCCACCCGGGTGCGGTCATTGGCAATCGGGTGTTTTTCGATCACGCCATGGGCACCGTCGTGGGCGAAACAGCCGAAATTGGCGACGGCTGCACCATCTACCAGGGCGTGACCCTGGGCGGCACCAGCCTGTACAAGGGGGCCAAGCGTCACCCCACACTCGGCCAGAACGTGGTGGTCAGCGCGGGTGCCAAGGTGTTGGGCGGTTTTGTGGTGGGCGATGGGGCCAAGATAGGTAGCAACGCTGTGGTCATCAAACCTGTACCTGCCGGAGCGACGGCAGTGGGCATACCGGCGCGCATCATCGCGTCCAAAGAAGGCACCAGTGCGGACGCCACACCCGAACAGAAGTTTTCTGCCTATGGCGTGACGCAGGATGACGATCCGGTCAGCCAGGCCTTGCGCGGACTGATCAACTCCGCCTCGGGGCAGGAGCACCAGATTGCCTTGCTCTGGAAGGCCATTGAAACCCTCTCGGCCACGCGTGCGCAGGCAGATTGCCCGCCCGACTGCGTGCCCCAGGATGCCCAGCGCAATGAATGCTTTGAGGCCGAACGCCTGAACCAACTCGTGGGCAAGTGACGGAATATGACTGCGTCCACAGAACCCACTGATCTTGTCGAGCCCACCCTGTTGCCCGATGCGGCAGCCGAGGCGGTTGCCCACCCCGAGCGTGCGCTCAAGGTGGTCGATCTGTACAAGGCCGCCATCGGGCCGCGCCATCAGGCGTATTACCTGAAGCAGTTTGCCCGCCAGGAAGCGGGCGCGGGGTTGCGCTTGGGTTGGCATTGGCCGGCCTTTTTGTCGGCGCTGAACTGGTTCATCTTTCGCAAAATGTGGGTTTGGGCGGGGCGCTACACGGCACTGCTGCTGTCGCTGGGCATCGGGGTTGTCGTGGCGGGTGATCAACTGAGCCTGACGCGTATCGAGACCTTGGCCCTGGGTGCCATGGTGTGGCTGGGTTTGTCTGTGCTGGGCGCAGTGATAGCCAATGGTTTGTATTACCGCCATTGCATGGGCTTGATACACCGCGTGTTGCTCGATGGTTCTGACCGTGAGGTGGCGGCCGATGCGCTGGCCGAACAGGCATGCAGCAACCGCCGCTGGACCGGACAGGCGTTGGTGAACGTCGCAATGCTGCTCTTCGTCCCTGCGCTGGCCACTTTCGCTCCTTGGGGCGGCGGCGATGTGCTGAGTTGGCTGCATGAGGAAACGCCAGCGCAGACCCCACCCCATGCGCTCGTTGCAACTGTTCCTGCAACCGTTGCTGCCACACCTGATCCGGAGCGCCGCGTGTTGCCCGCCGGCAGTGCCACCCCCACGCTGAAGATCACCGAACGCCCGGAACAAACTCCTGGCACGCCGGCTCCTGCTTCTGCACCGGCACCGGCACCGGCACCGGCACCGGCACCGGCACCGGCATCATCGCCTGATGCCTCCTCTGCCGGTGCGCCTCTTGCGGCACCACAAGCGGTTGAACTTGCTCCCACATTGGCAGCCTTTCCGCCAGCGGCGGTGTCTGAGTCTCAGGCTTCGGCGCTGGCTGGGTTGGTGCTGTTGGGTGAACCGGCGCCGGTGGTGGTTCCCACCGAGCAACCGGTGAAACCCAAGCCCGAGCCGAAACCAGCTGTCAAACCCGCGTCTAAGCCGCTGCCGGAGGGGGGGGCCAAAACATCGGTCAATGCATCTCTCTCCGCTCCCTCACCCCAGGCAGTAGATGCTGTATTTGGCGTCCAAGTGGGCATTTTTGCGCAGCCCGCCAACGTAGCCAGCGCCGTTTCCCAGTTGAAGGAAAAGGGTTTGCCGGTCTACACCGATGCCATCACCATGGGTGGCCAGCCGCGCACCCGGGTACGGGTCGGGCCGTTTCCCCAGCGTGCAGACGCTGTGCGAGCCGCCGAGCAAATCACCGACTTGGGCTTGCCCGCAGTGGTGGTGCCGCTGCGTGCCGCTTCAGCCCCGGTCCGCTGACGTCTGCTTGGCGGGACGTATGGCGTTCTTGGGTCGGAAGGCCCGGCACACTGCGTCGTCGGCCTCCATGTAGGGTCCGCCGATCAAATCAACGCAATAGGGCACGGCAGCAAAAATGCCGGGTACGGCCACCGAGCCTTCGGCCGCGCGCAGGCCTTCCAGCGTTTCGGCGATCGATTTGGGCTGGCCTGGCAGGTTGATGATCAAGCTCCTGCCGCGCACCACTGCCACCTGCCGCGACAAAATGGCCGTTGGCACAAAGTTGAGGCTGATCTGCCTCATCTGCTCCCCGAAGCCTGGCATCTCCTTGTGGCCCACGGCCAGCGTGGCCTCAGGTGTCACGTCGCGCAGCGCGGGCCCTGTGCCGCCGGTGGTCAGCACCAGGCAGCAACCCGCCCGGTCTACCAGATCCACCAGCGCTGCGCTGATGGCGTCCTGTTCGTCAGGGATGAGCCGGGCCTCGAAGGTGATGGGGTTCTTGAGCGCCTTCGACAACCACTCTTTCAGGGCTGGCAAACCTCTGTCTTCGTAAACGCCAGTGCTGGCGCGGTCGCTGATCGAGACGATGCCAATGGTCAGTGGGTCGGTGCCTTCCGGGATGTTCAGTTCGGTCATGGTGCAGGTTCAGTGGGCGTCGGTGCCCTGGTCTTCGGCGGACAGGGTGGTCTTGACGTGCTGGAAAATCTCTCGGTATGCCTTGCCGTGGCGCACGGCTGCGCCCGCACTCTCGGGTGGCTGCTTGGCTTGTGCGTCTTTGCGCGCCTGCCTGATGAGTGCGCGCAAATGCTGCGGGTCTGGCTCGTTGCCTTGGGTATGCGCCACCGACAGCCATTCGGTCAGCGCGGCGTCGTTGGCCAGCAGTCGGTCACGCCATTGCTCGGCTTGGTGCAGTGCCAGTTTTTCTTCGGCACTGCCTTTGTGCTGCGTTTCCAGGGCGGCTTGGGCGGCCGCGATGGTCTCAGGCTCCAGCAGGCGCATCAGTTTGCCGATGAACTGCATCTGGCGCCGTCGGCCTTCAAAGTTGGTGATGCGCTTGGCCTCGGCCAGCGCATCCTGCAGCTTTTCTGACAAATCAAGCCCCGCCAGCAGGTCTGCACGCAAGGTCAGCAGGTCCTCGCCCAGTTGTTGCAGGCGGTCCATCTCGCGCTTGAGGTCGGTTTTACTCAGCTCGGTGGTGCCTTTCATTTCCGCCTTCAGTTCAATGTCAAGCTCGCTGCCTTCTTCGACGAATTGGCCTTTGACGTAGTAGCCGCGTTTGATTTTTCTGGACATGTAAATGGGCAATGCCGGGGCTTGCGTAGGGCGGAATCAAGGGTGGGCGCCACCGTGACAGGGGCGTGAAAGTATCATAGCCGCCAGCATGAACACACCATCTTCCCGCACCGAACGCTCCCCACGCAAGGCTCTGCCAACCGCGTCATCACAACCCGACGAGGGATTCCAATACAGCAAGAATCGTTTCGAAGAACTGGTGGACGCCGCTTTGGGTCACGCCAAAAAGCTCGGTGCCGCAGATGCAGGGGCCGAAGCCTCTGAGGGCGCAGGCTTGAGTGTTTCGGTCCGCAGGGGCGAGCTTGAAAACGTGGAGCGCAACCGCGACAAATCGTTGGGCGTCACGGTGTACATCGGTTCACGCCGTGGCAATGCATCGACCTCTGATTTTTCGCTGGCCGCCATCCGGCAAACGGTTCAAGCCGCATACGACATTGCGCGCTTCACCGCAGAGGACCCTGTGGCTGGGTTGCCCGACCCTGAGGACGTGGCCACCGAGTGGCCTGAGCTGGACCTGTTTCACCCATGGGCTATCACGTCTGAAGGTGCGCTGGAACTGGCATTGCGCTGCGAGGCAGCGGCATTTGCCATCAGCAAAAAAATCAGCAACAGCGAGGGCGCGGGCGTGTCAGCCCAACAGTCACATTTCTTCACGGCGCACATGCGTGGCGGCGAGCGTGGCAAACCCGGCATTTTCAGCGGTGGGTACGCCACGTCGCGCCACAGCCTGTCGGTGGCGCCCATTGCAGGTAAAGGTGCCAAGATGCAACGCGACCACTGGTACAGCTCCATGCGCGACGCGGCAGACCTGGCCAGCCCGGAGTCTGTCGGACGATATGCAGCCGAGAGAGCATTGGCGCGCCTGAACGGTCGCAAAATCGGCACCACTGAATGCCCGGTGTTGTTCGAGTCCCCGCTGGCTGCCGGTTTGCTGGGGGGATTCGTGCAAGCTGTCAGTGGTGGTGCGCTCTACCGCAAAAGCAGCTTCTTGCTGGACAGCTTGGGCAAGCAGGTGTTTTCGCGCCACATCGATGTGTTGGAAGACCCTCACGTTGTCAAAGGCAAAGGCAGCTCACCATTTGACGATGAAGGCGTGCGGACCCAGAAGCGCAAAGTGGTGAGTGCCGGCAAGGTCCAAGGGTATTTTCTGGGCAGTTATTCCGCACGCAAGCTGGGCATGAAGACCACGGGCAACGCTGGCGGGTCGCACAACCTCACCCTGACCAGCCGCCAGACCCAGCCGGGCGACGACCTGCCCGAAATGCTGCGCAAGCTGGGCACCGGCCTGTTCGTGACCGAACTGATGGGCCAGGGAGTGAACGGTGTGACCGGCGACTACTCGCGCGGCGCATCGGGCTACTGGGTGGAAAACGGCGTGATTGCCTATCCGGTAGAAGAAATCACCATCGCAGGCAATCTGAAAGACATGCTCAAGGGCATTGAAGCCGTGGGAGCCGATGCCTACAACTACGGCTCCAAAACGGTGGGTTCTATCCTCATCAACCGCATGAAAATCGCGGGCAACTGAGCGCCTCTCCAGCGCACAACTTCTGCCCCTCATGACCTTTTCCCACGAATGGCTGGCCTTGGGTGCAGCCGCTTGCTGGGCACTGGCAAGCCTGAGCGCAGCGCCCGCATCTGCTCACTTGGGGGCATTTGCCTTCACGCGCTGGCGCATGGTGTGCGCTGCCCTGCTGCTGTGCACCCTGGCCACGGTGCAGGGTGGCTGGACCAGCCTGACTGATCCGTCTCTGGGTAACCCGTGGGTGCTGTTGGCAGTATCAGGTGTGATCGGCATTTTTGTGGGTGACAGCGCGCTGTTTGCCTGCATGAACCGTCTGGGGCCTCGTCGGTCGGGCGTGCTGTTTGCCACACACGCATTGTTTTCCGTGGTGTTGGCCTGGGTGTTTCTCGGTGAAACGCTGGGTGGTCTGGTGGCGCTGGGCGCGGTCACGCTGGTGGCAGGGGTAATGATGGCCATTGCGTTTGGCAAGCGGGCTGACGAGGTGCACGCCTGGGAGCAGGTCAAGGGTGCCCTTTGGGTGGGCGTCGCGCTGGGGCTGCTGGCCGCGTTGTGTCAGTCGGTGGCCACACTGATGCTCAAGCCCTTGATGGCCGTCGGCGTAGACCCGGTGGCGGCCTCGGCCGTGCGCATGCTGGCTGCGGTGGCTGCCCACTGGACTTTGCGCGCCACGGGTGCGGAAGTGGCCAAGCCGCAGAACCCGCTCACCCCAAAGGTGCTGGCCACGGTCGCGTGGAACGCTGCACTCGCCATGGGGCTGGGCATGACGCTGATTCTGGCGGCCCTGCGTGGGGGCAGTGCCGGGTTGGTGGCCATTTTGTCCTCGGTCACGCCGGTGCTGTTGCTGCCCTTGCTGTGGGTGGTCTACAAGCGCCAGCCACCGTTGGCCGCCTGGGCGGGCGCTGCGCTGACGGTGGCAGGCGGTGCGCTGGTGCTGAGCCGCTGATCAGCCGGCCAGCGCTGCCTTGATGGCGGCAGACACCTGGCCCATGTCGGCCTTGCCCGCAAACTGCGTCTTGGCGGCACCCATCACCTTGCCCATGTCAGCACCGGTCAGGGCGCGACCGAGTTCAGCCGCCAAGCCTTGCACCAGCGAGCCCACGGCGGCAGTGATCTCTTCGGCGCTGAGGCGTGCTGGCAGGTAGGCCTGCAGAACGGCCATTTCGGCGGTTTCCTTGTCGGCCAGGTCTTGGCGGTTGGCCTTCGTGAAGGCTTCGATGCTGTCTTTGCGCTGCTTGATCAGCTTGTCCACGATGGCTACCACCATGGCGTCGTCCAGCTCCACGCGCTCGTCCACCTCTTTTTGCTTCATCGCGGCGGTCAGCAGGCGGATGGTGCCCAGGCGCTCGGCGTCTTTGGCGCGCATGGCGGCTTTCATGTCTTCGGTGATTTGGGCTTTCAGGCTCATGGTGTGTGCTCGGGGGAAAAGTGCAAAACCCGCATTGTCCCCCAGCGTCGGTTCCGGCTGGGTCAGTTGGCAGGTGCAAGCGCCTCAGAGGTCCAACTCCAGTGCCATCAACTCTTCAATGCGCTGGCGGCGGCGAATCAGGCGTGGCTGGCCGCCTTGCGCTTTGGGCTCGATCAGCACCTCCGCAATCAGCGGGCGGCTGTTGTAGTTGCTGCTCATGCTGGCGCCATAGGCCCCGGTGTCGTGGATGACGAGGTAGTCGTTCTCTTGCACAGCAGGCAGGTCGCGCGTCAGTACCACGCCGCCTTCGCCTTGCGTGAACACGTCGCCGCTTTCGCACAGCGGCCCCGCCACCACACTGGGGTAGGTGGGGGCGTTGGCGGGCAGGTCACCTTGCGCCGGGACGATGCTCATTTCGTGGTGCGCGCCGTACATGGCAGGTCGCATCAGGTCGCCAAAACCGGCATCCACCAGCACAAAGTGCTGGCTGCCCTGGTGTTTGGTGGCGCGCACCTGTGTCAGCAGCGCGCCCGATTCGGCCACCAAAAAGCGGCCGGGTTCAATTTCCAGGTGCACAGCGTGACCCAGGTGCTGTGCCACCGCTTTGCGCGCTGCGTCCCACAGGCTGAAGTAGTGCGCGGTGTCGATGCGGTCGCCACCTGGCTGGTAAGGAATGGACAGCCCACCCCCCGCCGAAATGGCCTGCACGTCGGCACCGCTGGTCTTGACCAGATCGACCATGGCCTGGCAGACCTGTTCCAGGTGGCTGTAATCCACACCCGAGCCAATGTGCATGTGCAACCCCACCAGTTGCAGGCCATGCTGGCCGATCACGGCCAGCGCCGCAGGCAGTTCGGTGTGCCAGATGCCATGTTTGGAATGCTCGCCGCCCGTGTTGGTTTTGTTGCTGTGGCCATGGCCAAAGCCGGGGTTGATGCGCAGCCACACGGGGTGGCCCGGGCTGCGCTGGCCCAGTTGGTGCAGCATGTCTATGCTGCCCGCGTTGACCGGAATGCGGTGCTCCACCACCAATGCCAGTGTGGCTTCGTCAATCAGGTCGGCCGTGAACACGATGCCAGATGCGCCTTGGGCATCGGTTGCCGCGGTGAAACCTGCTGCCAGCGCCCGGCGGATTTCGCCAGCCGACACGGCATCGACCACCACGCCATGCTCGCGCATCAGGCGCAGCAGGTGGATGTTGGAGTTGGCCTTCTGCGCGAAGCGGATGGTGCCAAACACCTTCAACTGGTGGATGCGGTCAACGATGGTGTCTGCGTCGTAGACCCACAGCGGTGTGCCGTGGGTGTGGGCCAGGTTGCGAAGGGTGTCGGGGCTGAAGGGGGTGGTGGCTTTGGGGGTCATGCCATGCAGTTTGCCTGCTCAATGTCATTCTGAAAAATGCTTTAATGTTTACATTCCATTCAGATCTGATATGTCATGAGGCTCACCCACCGCCACATTGAGGTGTTTCGCACGGTCATGCTGGCGGGTCAGGTCACGCGGGCGGCTGAACTGCTTCACACCTCGCAACCCACGGTCAGCCGCGAACTGGCTCGGCTTGAGCAGTTGGTGGGCTACCCGCTGTTCGAGCGTGACAAGGGCCGCATGCGCCCCACCGTCAGGGCCATGGCCCTCTTGGAGGAAGTTGAGGCCAGCTTTGTGGGGCTGGAGCGCATCGCGGCGCATGCGCTCAGCCTGCAGCAGTACACACGCGGTCGCTTGCAACTGGCCTCCTTGCCCGCGCTGGCCCAGGCCTTGGTGCCTGAGGCGGTGGCTGCCTTTTCACAGGCGAGCCCCGAAGCCAGCGTGACACTGCTGCCCATGGAGTCATTGCAACTGGAGGCTGCGCTCACCGAGCAGCGGGTGGATCTGGGTTTGAGCGAACAACACAGCGTGCCAGATGCCTGCCTGCAGCAACCTTTGCTCCGCACCGAGGAGGTGTGCATCCTCCCGGTCGGGCACGCCTTGGCAAACAAGGTGCGCCTGTTGCCATCTGACTTCAATGACCTGCCATTTGTCAGCCTTTCGGCCACCGACCCTTACCGCCTGATGATTGACCAGGTGTTTGCCGAAGCCGGCATTGCGCGCCAGATGAGGGTGGAATCGGCCAGCGCTGCATCGGTGTGTGCCCTGGTGGCCGCGGGCCTTGGGGTGGCCCTGGTCAACCCGGTGACGGCGCTGGCCATGGCGGGCCACGGGCTGGTGCTGCGCCGCTTCAGTGTGCCCATTTCATTCAATGTCAACCTTGTGCTGCCACAGTGGCGGGCGGTGCATCCTCTGCGCGACGCGCTGACGGCGACTCTGCACGCCACCGCACAGCAGGTTCAGCTGCGGCTGAATGCGTTGGTGGGGCCGGACTGAGTCAAGCGCCCTGCAGACCCAGCCGGCTCATGCGGCTCAGAAACGACAAAACCCGCCTTGGCGTCCCAAAGGCGGGTTTTGGTGTTGTGATTCAGGCAGGCTGGATCAGAACAGTTTTTTCGGCAGCTGCATGCTGCGCACGCGCTTGTAATGGCGCTTGACGGCGGCTGCTTTCTTGCGCTTGCGCTCGGCGGTGGGCTTCTCGTAGAACTCGCGGGCGCGCAGGTCGGTCAGCAGGCCGAGTTTTTCGATGGTGCGCTTGAAGCGGCGCAGAGCGACTTCAAAGGGTTCGTTGTCTTTAACGCGTACGGTTGTCATCAGTTAACAATTTCCATGGATGCGCTGAATTGCAAGTGTGGGGAAGATCGGGCCTCACACCCAAGGGTCAGCAATTGTCCCCGTCTAAGGGTTGATCAGGCAGACGGGGTTTTGCCAGCAAAGCTTGGGATTATATGTTGAGGCGGCGGGGGTTTTGTGGCCAGGGCATCTGATGGCGCGTGGCTGCGGTGTTCAGGTGTTGCCACTTTGCCACGCTTGTGCGAGGCGGCGGGTGAGGTCCGTTGCATCCGTGTCCGTGCACAACTGTGCGGCCTGTCCGGCCCACAGGGGCGAGAAATCTCCGCTGCCCTGGCGCTCGGCACTGGCTCTCAAGGGAGCCAATGGGGTCGCTGCCAGCGGAAACGCAGGTGCGAGTGTGCTCATGGGCCCCAGCTCTCTCATCAGGCGATTGACCACGCCACGGGCAGGACGGCCCGAAAACAGCCGCGTGACAGCGGTGTGTGCGGCTGCCGGGCTGGCCAGCGCGGCGCGGTGCACGGCGCTGGTGGTTGCTTGAGGGCAACGCAGGTAAGCGGTGCCCACCTGCACGCCGCTGGCACCCAATGCACGGGCCGCCACCACAGACTCATCTGTGCCGAGCCCTCCTGCCGCCACCACGGGAACGTCCACCGCCCTGACCATCTGTGGCAGCAGTGCAAATGTGCCCATCTGCAGGCTCAGGTCGTCGCTGAGAAAGTGTCCCCGATGGCCACCGGCCTCCAGGCCCTGGGCCACGATCACAGCCATTGGGCCTCTGCCACCGTGGTGGCGCTGGACACCACACAGGCCCCCAGTGCCTTGACGGCGGCGAGCAGGTCTGCCCGGGGCAGGCCGAAATGGAAACTCACCACCTCGGGCCGGTACTCGGCCAGTACCGCCAGGCCCTGTTCATCAAAGGGCAATCGAAGTGGACCGGCGGTGATGTCCGCTGGGTCGATGCCATGTGCCTCGTGGTACGGGCGAAGTGCTGCCAGCCAGTCCGAGTCGGCGTACGGGTCTGCTGGCGGCATGGTGTGACAAAAAAAGTTGACGTTCACCGGTGCATCCGGGCACGCCTGACGAAAGGCAGCCAACTCGGCCCTGAGGGATTCAGGGCTCAGCATGGCTGCAGGCAGGGCCCCCAGCCCCCCCGCCTGGGCGACAGCGATGGCCAGGGCGTGGTTTTGCGAGCCGGCCAAGGGTGCCTGCAGCACCGGGTGTTGTGTGCGCAGAAGTGCCAGCAACCGGGTGGTGTTCATGTGTGCCCCGTGGAACGTTTGGCAGCCATTCCTTGGGCGCACGCATGTGCACTGGCCCACGCCCACTGGAAGTTGTAGCCCCCCAGCCAGCCTGTGACGTCTACCACCTCGCCAATGAAGTACAGCCCAGGCTGTTTGATTGACTCCATGGTTTGCTGAGACAACTCCTTGGTGTCCACCCCGCCGGCCGTGACCTCGGCTTTGCGGTAGCCCTCGGTCCCATTGGGCGTGATGCGCCATTGCTGAAGGCTGTCGGCCAATTGCGCCAGGGCTTTGTCGGGCACATCGCAGGACGGCCTCGCCAGGGCCGCTGTGTCCAAGCCGGGGACGGCACCTGTGCACCAGGCATCTGCCAATCGTGCGGGCAACAAACGGCCGAGTTCGTTGGGCAGCAACTTGCGCGACTGCCGTTTGGCCTGCTGCAACTGCTCGCCCAGGCGCTGACCTGGAGCCAGATTCAGGGTGAGAGGCTGGCCGCTGTGCCAGTAGCTGGAAATCTGCAAAACCCCAGGGCCTGACAGCCCCCTGTGGGTGAACAGCAGGTCCTCCAGGAACTCGGTTTTGAGCTTCTTATCGCCCACCGAGAGTGCAGCCTCCAGCGACAAGCCCGCCAATGCCGCAAAAGGTTGCCATTGGGCCTCGTCAAATGTGAGAGGCACCAGTGCAGGGCGGGTGGGCACCACGTTCAGTCCAAACTGGCGGGCCAGTCGGTAGCCAAAGTCTGTGGCCCCGATCTTGGGAATGGACAGTCCGCCCGTTGCCACCACCAAGGCTGGCGCAGACACCGAGCCTTGATCAGTCTCCAATTCATAGCTGGAAATACCCGTGGATAAAGCGCTGGATGCCGAAAAGTGTATGTTTTTGACGCTGCAAGGCTGCCAGCGGGTGACGTGTCCGCCCGCCGCACCGGCGGCGCACTCCTTGAGCAGCATGGCAATCAGGTCCTCGGCCGAGCGGTCGCAGAACAGTTGGCCCTTGTGCTTCTCATGAAACGGTATGCCGTGGCTTTGCACCAGGCCGATGAAGTCTTGCGGGGTGTAACGCGACAGGGCCGAGCGGCAAAAATGCGGGTTGTCGCTGATGAAGTGCCGCTGCGGGGCGCGCACGTCCAGGTCGCGGTTGGTGAAGTTGCTGCGCCCACCGCCCGAGATGCGGATCTTTTCCGCCACTTTCTCGCTGTGGTCCAGCACCAGCACATTCAGCCCGCGCTGCGCCGCGACTCCGGCACAGAACAGGCCTGCTGCACCGGCGCCAATGATGACGGCATCGAAATGTTGCATGGGCGGCAGTGTATGCGTGGGTCTCGCACGGAAGGTGTGGGCTAACATGATGTCCAGACAAGCGCGGATTTCACGCGCGACTGAGACAGAGGTTCATCCATGAAAACAGTCGGTGGTTTTGACATCGGGCAGTTTGGTATCCGCACCAAGCTGATTGCCTTGTTTGTGCTGATCAAAGTGCTCCCTTTGATCCTGCTGGCCCTGCTGGCATGGGAGGGTGTCAGCCATCTTGGCAGCAGCCTGGCCGACGAAACCGACAACATTGCCGTTGAGGTCAAGGACACCGTGGCGGCGATGGGAAAGACTTTTTCCAAAGAGTCCGTCAAGGCGCTGGATGATCGCGCACGCGAGGAACTGGAGCGCCTGACCACAGACACAGCCCGCGCGGTGGCCGATTTTTTGTACGACCGTGATCGCGACGTGTTGCTGGCAGCCACTCTGGCACCTGACAAGGCCCAATACCAGGCCTTCATGGCCAACCGCACCCGATTGCTGGCCGACGCTGGCACATGGGAACTGGGCGCAGACGGCAAAGGCTGGGTGCCCAGTGTTCAGGCAGTGCCCGCAGCCAAACTGGCCAGCCCCAGCAACGGTGAAAACAGCCAGGACTTCCACTCCCGCCCACCCGAAACCGTGGTGCGCAACGTGTCAGCGCCGCTCTACCATGAGATGACTTTTGTGGGGCTTGATGGCAAGGAGCGTGTCAAGGTGTCGCTCACCGACGTGCTGCCCAAAGATCTGCGTGATGTTTCGCGCAAGGAAAACACCTGGGCCAAGGCCGAAAGCTACTTCGCCGTCCTCAAGGCCATGAAGCCAGGGGACATTTACGTATCAGACGTGATCGGGCCCTATACCCCTTCGCGTGTCATCGGTCCCGTCACGCCAGCCAAGGCTGAGTCGCTCGGCATTCCGTTCGAGCCCGAAAAAGAAGCTTTTGCAGGGCGCGAGAACCCCAATGGCCAACGCTTCAAAGGCATTGTGCGCTGGGCCACGCCTGTGGCCAAAAACGGAACGGTCGTGGGATATGTGACGCTGGCACTGGACCACACGCACATCCGCAGCTTCACCGACAACCTGATGCCCACCCCGGCGCGTTACACCGCCATTTCGGATGCCACGAACGGCAATTACGCCTTCATGTGGGACTACCTGGACCGCAGCATTGCCCACCCCCGCCACCACTCCATCGTGGGGATTGACCCGGCCACGGGCGAATACGCCACACCATGGCTGGAGGCCAGCATCCACGAAGGCTGGAAACAAAGCGGCAAGCCCCTGTCTGAATACCTGGCGGACGTGAAAACCTTCGACGGGCAGACCCGAGAGAAAAAGCCCGCTGCCGCCCTGACCAAAGCCGGCGCACTGGGCCTGGACTGCCGATACCTCAACTTTGCCCCCCAATGCCAGGGCTGGCACGACCTGACGGAGCACGGCGGCTCGGGCTCGTTCCTCATTTTGTGGACGGGTGTGTGGAAGCTCACCACGGCAGCCGCCATTCCCTACTTCACGGGCCACTATGCCCATACGCCGCGCGGGTTCGGTTACGTGACCATTGGCGCGAACGTGGACGACTTTCATGCCCCGGCGCTTGCAACTGCCAAGCTGATGGACGCCAAAGTGGCCGAGTTCGGCGAGCGCGTCAAAACCCAGCAAGCCGGTCTGCGGGAGCTGATTTCCGACTCCATGAACCGCACCGCCACCAGCCTCACGCTGTCTACGCTGGTGATGCTGGCGTTTGTGGTGGTGGTGGCCATCTGGCTGGCCTCCTTGCTCACCCGGCGCGTGACCGATCTGGTTGCCGGGTTGTCGCGCATTGAGGCTGGTGACCTGGGCTTCCGGTTCAAGGCATCCTCTCAGGATGAACTGGGTGTTCTCAGCGACTCGCTTAACAAGATGGCCGACAGCGTGCAGGCGTCTTTCCGCCAGAGCGAAGACGCACGCCGTCAGGCCGAGGACAACAGCCGCATGAAGAGCGACTTTGTGGCGAATGTGTCGCACGAGTTGCGCACCCCGCTCAACGGCATTCTGGGCTTTTCTGAACTGATCCGAGACGACGCGCAGACCGATGACGTTCGCGAGTACGCCGACACGATCCATCAGAGTGGGCAGCATTTGCTGTCGGTGGTCAACGACATGCTGGACATTGCCAAGATCGAGTCTGGCCACATGGCGCTGGAGCCCCGCGAGTTTGCCTTGCGCCCCGTGTTGGACGAAGTGGCATTGCTCCATGCCGCGCCTGCACAGCAGAAAGGTTTGGTGCTCAACACCTTGTTCCAGGACAACCTGCCCGATAACTTCCACACCGACCCCACACGGTTGCGCCAAGTCATCAACAACCTGCTGAGCAATGCGGTGAAGTTCACCGAGCGGGGCGAAATCACCCTCAGCGCGCGCATGGATGGCCACCGGCTGTTGGTGGGCGTGCGCGACACGGGCCCTGGCATTGCACCGCAGGCCCATGCCTCCGTGTTCGAGCGTTTTCGCCAATCCACAGCGTTTATCACGCGGGAGCACGGCGGCACTGGTTTGGGTTTGGCTCTGGTGCGCGAGTTTGTGCGGCTGATGGGCGGCGAAGTGCGCCTTGAGTCTGTGCCCGGCGAAGGCGCTTACTTTGAGTTCTGGGTGCCAGCCGGAGGCGACGCACTCAATCTGGCAGCACCCGGGTCAGATCCTGCGCAGTGATGGGTTTGACCAGAATGCAGTCAAAGCCCGCTGACAAGATGCGCTGCTTCTCGCTCTCAAGGGCATGCGCCGTGTACGCCACCACGCGCATTCCGGTCCAAGCGGCAGACGCCCGGATGCGCCTGCACACCTCTTCTCCGTCCATCTCGGGCATGCTGATGTCAAGCAGCACGCTGTCAAACGGGGCTGACTCTGACAAGCGTTTCAGCGCCGTGATGCCGTTGTCGGCCTCCTCGGTTTCCCAGCCACGGCGTTTGAGCAGCGCCACCGCCAGTTTGCGGTTGATGGCGTTGTCGTCGACAACCAGGGTTCTTCTCATGATCAGTGGGGCGCGAGCGTGTGATTTTGTATCCGGTTATACCGCATTGGCCAGCCGCCACTGCGGTCGCGGGAGGGCGGTGGCATGAGGGAATGGCTGCTCCGTCTGTGGCCCCGCAGCCTGCGGGGACGGCTCCTGGCGGTGCTGGTGCCCATGCTGGTGCTGTCCATCGGCGGGCTGGGGCATGTGCTGACGCTCGGCGGCGAAGAGTCACTGCTCGATGAGAAAAGACGACATTTGCTCGGCATCAACGAGTTGTTGCAGATTCACCTGCAGCAAGCTGGCGGTTTTGAGCGGCTGGAGCAGGGCAGTGGGGAGGCGTCCGTGGCCGACCGCTATGCGCGCATTCAGCGTCTGAACGCAGCCCTGGGCCCGTACACCGACCAAGTGGCACAGGCGTTCGGTGGGGTGGGGGTGGGCTACTACCACCGGGAGCTCGACGCCATCGTCACCTATGGCCCGAGCGCAGATTTCGGATCCAAGGTGGGGGTCAGCATCGCTCCAGACCACCCGGGTCGCCAGGTCATGGCCAATGACCAACCGCGTGTCGAGAGTGGGCATCTGGTGCGCGGCAACATCCTCAACGCCATGTCACCAGTTCACAACGGGGGTGTGGTGCAAGGCTACGTGTGGGCCAACCAGTTGCTGGGCGATGTCGAGGCCGATATTGCCCAGATGCGTCGCACCGTTTACACCACCACCGGCCTGGTGGTGCTGGCCGCGATGCTGTTCATTTACGTGGTGGCCACAAGGCTCACGCGTGATGTGGTCACCATCCAGGATGGTTTGCGCAACATCGCCCGCAATCTGGGGGGGCGGATCCCAGCGCTGCGGGGCGAAACCGGCGAAATTGGCCAGGCCATCAACACGTTGGCGGCAGCGTTGGAGGACGCGCGGCGGGCAGAGCGCGAGGCCGCCGACCGTGCTCTGGCGCGCACCGAAGGACTGTTGCGCACGGCCATTGAGGCCATCGACGAAGCTTTCATGGTGTACGACGAAAACGATTGCCTGATTTATGCCAACGACCGGTGTGGTGAGGTGTACAGCCGCTCGGCAGATGTCATCGTGCCTGGCAACAGCTTTGAGCACATCATCCGCACCTGCGTGGAGCGCGGTGAGTACACCGAGGCCATTGGCAATGAAGATGCCTGGGTGGCGGAGGCAATCGAGCAGCACCGCCTGGGGCAACGCTCGCGCGAGATGCGGATGGCCAACGGGCGCTGGCTGCGTGTGATCGACCGGCGCACGCCCAACGGACACATCGTTGCCTTCCGTGTGGACGTGACCGACCTTCGCGAGGCACGCGAAGCCGCAGAGGCCGCCAACCGGGCCAAGGGGCTGTTCGTGGCCAACATGAGCCATGAAATCCGCACACCCATGAACGGTATTCTGGGCATGACAGAGTTGCTGTTGACAACATCCCTGAACGATGAGCAGCGCGACTTTGCCGAGACCGCCAAGCAAAGTGCCCAGGCCCTGCTGACCATCATCAATGACATCCTCGATTTCTCGAAAATCGACTCCGGCAAGCTGGACATCGAGACCCTGGACTTCGACCTGCGTGTGCTCCTCAACGAGGTCAGCAGCCTGCTGGGCATGCGGGCTGAAGAAAAAGGCATTGAATTTGTCAGCTTGGTGCACCCGCTGGTGCCGTCACGTCTCAGGGGCGATCCGGGCCGCTTGCGCCAGGTGCTGCTGAACCTGGTGGGCAACGCCATCAAGTTCACACCGCAGGGAGAGGTGACGGTGTCCACTGCTTTCGCCGACGGGGTGGAGCCCGTGCGCCTGCGGTTTGAGGTGCGCGACAGTGGTGTGGGAATCACGCCCGAGGCGCAGGCCACGCTGTTCACACCGTTCACACAGGCGGACAGTTCCATCAACCGCAACTTCGGTGGCACGGGGCTGGGGCTTTCCATCAGCAAACGGCTGGTCGAGCTCATGGGCGGCACCATCGGTGTTACGAGTCAGTTGGGCCAAGGGTCGGTGTTCTGGTTCGAACTGCCGTTCGAAGCCCAGGTTGATGCCCCTGAGGCAGCAGACGCACCGGAGGTCAACCTCGCAGGGCAGTGTGTGCTGGTGGTAGACGACAACGCCGCCAACCTCAGCTTGCTGGACATGCTGCTCAAGAGCTGGGGCTGCGAGCCCCTGCTGTGCAACAACCCCAACGATGTGATACCCCGCCTGTTGGAAGCCCACCGTCTGGGCATGACGGTGCACGGTGCCATCATCGACATGCACATGCCCGACCTCAACGGGGAGGAGTTGGGCAAGCAGATCAAGGCCCACCCCGACCTGGCCGGGTTGCCACTCATGCTGCTCACCTCCGTGGCCATGCGTGGCGACGCCGATCGCGTGCTGGGGGTCGGTTTTGCGGCCTATCTGCCCAAGCCCGTGCGTGGTGACCTGTTGCAGCGTGCACTGGCGGGTATGTTCACCCAGCCCGCGGGAACTGAGCGCGGCCCGCTCATCACGCGCCACAGCCTCAACGAGGCCAGTGTGCAGGGCCGCATATTGTTGGTGGAAGACAATGCCACCAACCAGAAGCTGGCAACCGCGCTGCTGCGCCGCCAGGGCCACGAAGTGGATGTGGCTGCCAACGGGCTGGAGGCCTTGGCTGCCTTGGCACAGAACGACTACCGCATGGTTCTCATGGACTGCCGCATGCCGGTGATGGACGGTTTTGCGGCGACTGCAGCCATCCGAAACGCCGAGGGCAACGTGCGCGACCCGCGCATTCCCATCATCGCCATGACCGCCGACGCCATGGGCGGAGACCGCGAACGTGTGCTGGAAGCCGGCATGGACGATTACCTGTCCAAACCCATAGACGGCCCACGCTTGGCGGCCATGGTGCAACTGTGGATGCAAGGCCGACCCGACGACAGCGCCCCGCCTCTTCGGCCTGCTCACACCCGGGCGTTTGATCCTGAGGCTGTGGTGGCGCAGCTCGACGGTGACCAGGCCATGGCCGTGGCGCTGCTGCCCGACATTGTTCAGGCCCTGTTTGAGGAAACCGAAACCCTGTTTGCGGCCCTGAACGCAGAAGACGCACCCGCTGTGGCCCGCGCCACCCACACCGCCAAGGGCCTGGTGGGCAGTGCCTGTGGGCTGGTGGCCCTGCACCTGATGCAAGCCATGGAAGAGGCTGCGCGGCAGGGAGATCTGCCCAAAGTGCGAGAGCAAATGCCTTTCTGGGAAAGCGCTTTGCGCGAACTCGCCGACGAAGTGCGCCGCTGGCTGGCAGAGCGGCAACAGGCCTGAGGTACACCCAGCTCGGGCGGTCCTGACTCAGGCCGCGGCACACTCCCTGTCCGGTGCACTGGCCTGCAAGGCTTGCAGGCCCTGCAACACATCGCCCACCACGATCACGCTGGGGCTGCCCAGCCGTTCAAATTGCAACATGTCTGTCAGCGTGTTCAGGGTGCATACGGCGCGGCGTTGCTCAGGCAGGCTGGCGTGTTGCACCACTGCCACCGGCGTGTGCGGCGGCAAACCGGTCAGCAGCTCGGCCTGAATGTGGGCCGCGCCGCTGACACCCATGTAGATCACCAATGTCAGCCGTGCGCTGTGGCAGGTGGCAGCCAGGGCGCGCCAGTCGGTACCGGTGCTGCCGGGCTTGGCGTGCCCCGTGACAAACACCACGCCGTGTGCGTGTTCCCGGTGTGTCAGCGGCACGCACAGTGATGTGACTGCTGCCAGGCCGGCGGTGATGCCGTTGACCACCTTCACCTCAATGCCCTCGGCCTGCAAGGCCTCCACCTCTTCACCGCCGCGGCCAAACACGAAAGGGTCGCCGCCTTTGAGCCGGACGACCTGTTCCCCGTCGCGCACGGCCTGCACCATCAGTTTGTGGATGAACGCCTGCGGCGTGGACTGGCAGCCCCCGCGTTTGCCCACATACACGACGCGGGCCTGGACTGGTGCCAGTTCAGCAATGTCGGGGCCGACCAGATCGTCGATGAGCAGTACCGTGGCTTGCTGGATCGTTTTGAATGCCTTGAGGGTCAGCAGCTCCGGGTCACCCGGACCCGCACCCACCAGCGTGCAAGAGCCTGTGACAGTGGTGGGCCGCCGGGGTGGAGCGACCGGGGGAATGGCGTCAGAGTAGACCTGTGTCATGCAAGGGCTCCGGTGGAAGCTGTTGAGGTCGCCAGGGCACACACGTGGCGCACCTGCAGGGCAATGGGGTGGGGCACGGGCAGGTCACCCGCCAACACGCGCCGGATGTAGGCGGCCGTCTCGGCGGGGTCGGTGCCAGGCAGATCGGGCAGGGTGGACAGCGGGCCGGTCTGGGCTTCCTGCACACGGGTTGCCTGGCCTTGCGCAAATGCGTCCATGGCCGGTGTGCGGCGGGCATCGGCCACGGGTTCGCCTTCGGTGCCGCGCAGCAAGAGGGCGGTGGTATGAGTCAGCGCCAGGGTGGCCGTCATGCTGTGCAGGTATTCGGGGTGGGTGTAGCTGCTCACCAGCACCGAGGGCCCCTGCACCGGCACCATCAGCTTGACCAGGCTGTGCGCCGGGTTGCGCAGTCCCACCACTCGGCGCACGTCCAGCAGGCGCTGCAAACCCGGGTTCAGCACCCCTGTGGGGGCAAACACCACTTGGCCGGAACTCACTTTTTCAATAGCTGACAGTTCTTTCACATCAAGCGCCAGGAGCACTTTTTGTGATGAAATTCTGTTGTTCTCGGTTTCGCAGCCGTGCATCACCACGGCCAGGCCTTCGCGGGCCAGCAGCAAGGCCAGCAGCGGGGTCAGCACCGGCAACTTGCGTGCGCCGTTGTAGCTGGGCAGCACCACGGTGGGTCCGCCTGCGGTGGGAACCCGCTGGAGCCGGGCGTGGGCCGCATCCAGGAAGCCTGCCATTTCGTCGGGCGTTTCACCTTTGATTCGCATGGCCAGACAGAAGCCTCCGACCTCCAGGTCGGTCACGCCACCGTCCAGCACCTGGCCCATCAGGTCGGCCGCCTGCTCGCGGCTCAGCGACCGGGCGCCGTCTTTGCCACGGCCGATCTCTTTGATGTACTGGCTGATGCTCATTGCCGCATTGTGTGTGTTTCAACACAACTTGCGGTCATAAGGCTGCAAACGGGGCAGGAATGAGCCGCACTGGGTGCCGCACTTCAACGTCCCCTGCAGCTACGACAGCCGCAAAGCCTCACGCGCATGGTGTACCCCTTCCTCGGTCACATCGATTCCCGGGCACTCTGCTTTCATAGGTGGCAGATGCGGCAAGGCAAACTTTGCGCCGGGTGGGCCGGTCAGGCTCAAGGGGCCTTCGCTTGTCCGTCCGATCTGGCCCTTGGCCAGGTGCAGTTTGATGAGAGCCGCATTTTGGGCGGTGCTGCTGACGTGCGTAGGCGAACAGCCACACTCTCCCCCTGCTGCCGCTGAGCGCACCGCTGGCGGCCGGACTCAGGTTCACCGTGACCGCTGCACTGCCCACGCTGGTGCGCCACGCACCCTGCACCTCGGCCAGAGTGCTGGGGCTGGTTAACGCATCACCGCAATCATCAGAACCAGAACCCGCCCTGTGGCAAGTCGGGTGTGTAGCCCACAAGGCTCAGCGGCATGGAGCCTGCAGCACCGGGGTCGGTGATGGTGCCGTCGACCTTGCCGTCGGCATCAAACTCGCCACCGTCGGTGATGGCAAAGTCCAGCCGTAAGCGCCCGCCTTCTTCAACCATGGTCCCGCCAA
>JAIFMP010000061.1 GCA_020048405.1 Hydrogenophaga sp. | reverse complement strand
GGTGGTGGGGGCCAGACTGAATGCCCGCCAGCGTGGCCGACATGACGGACGCACGCTCCACCGAGCTGGGCTGGCGGTATTTGTCCACCACAGCCATCAGGGTGGCGAGTTGGTCGTTGGCGGCGGTGCCGAAAGTGACCACTGCCTGCCCGCCCGGCGGCACCCGCAACCGCACCGAGAGCACAGACACCGGGTCCAGCCCTGTGACCAGCGGGCCCGAAACGGAGGGCGCAGGCACCACCTCGCCCAGTGGGCCGCTGGGCGCGTGGTTGCGCCCCAGCCAGCGCTGGCGGTCCACCCAGTACTTCGCCTTCGGTGTGAGCCACAAAGTGGGCGCAGTGCATGGCGTCCTCGGTGGCCAGGCGGGGGGTGCGCTGGCACACCAGGGCCTGCGCTGGCGCGTGCCAGTGCGCCTGCACAAACAGGTTGGAAAACGCGGGGTGGGCCTCGTCGGCACCGGGCGGGGCCAGCGTGACTTCAAACGCAGCCAATATGTCCAATTCCAGCGGGTGGTCGCCCAGGTTGTCCAGTACCACGCGGCGCAGCTCGATGTCGTCTTCCGGGCTGACCCAGACGGTCACCTGCGTTTGCATGCCGGGCCACTGGGCCGACAGCTGCGCCCGGTCGGCGTGGAATTCGCACTGGTAAACGGCCTGGGGGTCGGGCGCGGGGTGCAGTGTGAGCGACTTGGGTCCTTGGGCCGGGTCGGTGCGCACGTACAAAAACTGGCCGTGTGTGTCCGGTCGGGCCCCAGCGGCTGTGGCCTGCACCGTTCGGGCGCAGGGCCACGCTGTACCGGCCGTTGGTCATCAGCAAGGTGGGGGGCACGGGGCTGTCGCCCGGCTCCAGCGACTGGCTCAGCCCCGTGGGGCGGCGAGACAGCGCGGCTGCGGGCAGGCGCGGTGGGGGTGCCTGCAGCACGGGCACCAGACGGGGAGCGCGCTCGTGCAGCAGCGATTGCACGGCTTCGATGGACGGGTTGGCCATGCCCCAGCGCTGTGCCACGTGGTCCAGCAGCACGTTGGCCAGGGCCACGATGGTCATGCCCTGGTGGTGTGCCATGTGGGTCGACACGCGCATGACGCGCCCGCCATGTGTCTGGCGCGAGGGGGTGAAGTCCAGTGCCTCGCAAAATCCATAGGGGCCACGGGCGTTGAAGGTTTCAAAGGCGCGCAGATTGGCGCAGGCCAGGGGAGCGTCCACCTGTGTGGCCAGCGCCGTGGCGTAGGGGGCCACCACCAGCTCGGCCGCCGGGGTGCGGCGCAGCGCCAGGCGTGGCACCCCCTGCGGGGCGTACTGGTAAGCCAGCGACGTGTCGCGCTCGGCGTAGGCGCTTTCAGACATGCCCCAGGGCACATGCTGGTGGCGCAGGCAAGCCACTTGTTCGGCCACGGCGGCATGGGCGGCTTCGTGCAAAGCGCCGCCGTGGGGTTCGGCCAGCACCAGGCCGGGCATGAGGTACTCGAACATGGAGCCCGACCACGACCGCAAACCCGCCTGCACACCCACTGCAAAGTAGGGGCGGCCCAACGCGGCCCAGTGGGCCGCAGGCACATCGCCTTTGGCAATGGCCACCACGCTGGTCAGGCGCGACTCGGACGCCAGCAGGTCGTAAAACGCGGTGTCGAGCACCTGCTCTTCCAGCCGGTACCCGATGTGAAACAGGTGCCGCTTGGGGTGGTACAGAAAACCGTAGTCAGGCGCCCAGGCCAGGGCATCGAGTCGCTGGGCCAGGGCGTGCAGGCGCTGGCTGGCCAGCGCGGTGCCGTTGGGGGCGTCGAGTGCCTGTGTGTCCCTGGGTGGCGTGCAAGTCGGCCTGCAGCCAGGTGGTGGTTTCCGGGTGGTTGGGGGGCACGGGCTCCATCAGGCGGGCTTTGCAGCGCTGCAGGGCCTGGGCGGCGGGGGCCGGGTCAAACGGCAGACCCGCCCACTGGCGGCAGGCTTGTGCCACGGCCAGCAGGTGGGCGCTGAGGTTGCCGCTGTCGACGGTGGACACGTAGCGAGGCAACAGGGGTTGCAGGGTGCTGGTGTCGGTCCAGTTCATGAAGTGGCCCCGGTGGCGTGCCAGGGTGTCGAGGGTGGCCAGGGTGGCTTCCAGCCGGTCGAGCAGGTCCTGGGTGCCCAGCCACCCGAACTGGCGGGCACACACGGCGCTGAGCAGGTACAGGCCCACATTGGTGGGCGAAGTGCGCTGGGCCACCATGTCCACGGGCGAGGTTTGCAGGTTGTCGGGCGGCAAGTGGTGGCTGCTGGCATCGACCACGCGCTCAAACAGCCGCCAGGTGTCGCGCGCCACGCCGTGCAAGGCGGTGTGGTCGGCAGGGGCCAGTTGGGTGCGGTGGTGGCGCAGGGGCAGGCCAGCCCCCCAGGCCAGCGCGGGGGCCACCACCCAGGCCAGCAGCAAGGCCTCCAGGGGCCAGGCCAGTGGCACCTGCGCCCACCGAAAAGCCGCCAGCGCGGCCAGTGCCAGCAGCGGACCCAGCAGTGGCTGGGCCCAGCGTGTGCCCCGCGCCACGGAGGTTGAGGTGTGCAAGCTGGCGGCGGTTTGCCAGGCCAGCAGTTCCCGACGGCTCAGGCCCAAACGAAACAGGGTGCGGGCCACGGCATCGGTGTGGCGCAGGGCCTGCTGCAGCAATTGCGCGAGGTGCCACAGCCCACCCGCCACGGCGCGAGCCACGTCCAGCGCAGCCAGTCGGTAGCTGCGCCGCCAGGCAAAACCACCCGGCGCGGGCACCAGGTTGGCAGCGGCACCCAGCAGCGGGCCTGCCAGGTGGGCCGACAGCACCAGGGCCAGCGCCACCAGCGGTGCGGGGCCCACCCCAGCCATGGACAGCACCAGCACCAGCACAGAAGCGGGGGCCACCAGCGAGCGCCGCAGGTTGTCGGCCAGCTTCCAGCGGTTGATGCCCGCCATGGGCCAGCGGTGGCGGTTCAGCAGAAATGGCAGCAGTTGCCAGTCGCCACGTGTCCATCGGTGCAAGCGGTCGCTGGCAATGCGGGGCTGGCTGGGGTCTGACTCGATCAAGGTGGCGTCGCTCACCACGGCGCAACGGGCCAGCGAGCCTTCCAGCAGGTCGTGGCTGAGGATTTGCCCCTCAGGCAACCGGCCTTGCCCCAGCACGGCATGGGCGGCGGCCACGTTGATGAGGCCTTTGCCGGTGAAGCTGCCTTCGGCAAACAGGTCTTGGTAAACGTCTGACGCCATGGCGCTGTACGGATCAATGCCGCCTTGGCCTGCAAACAGCCAGTGGTACGCGGTGCATTCGGCGCGCAGGGGCAAAGGGGGCATCACGCGGGGTTGCAAAAAGGTGTATCCCGACAGCAGGCGTTGCCCGCTGGCGTCCAGCCGGGGGTGGTTTTGTGGGTGGGCTGCCACGCCCACCAGGGCGCGCAGTTGGCCGGGGGGCAATTGGGTGTCGCTGTCCAGCGTCAGCAGGTGGCGCGTGTGGGGAGCGATGGTGGCCAGCGCCCCCAGCGGCAGAAACGGGCTGGGGCCACCGGTGGCCAGGGTGGCCAGCAGTTGCTCCAGCTTGCCGCGTTTGCGCTCCCAGCCCATCCAGCGCTGCTGGGTGGCGCAATGGGTGCGGGCACGGTGAAGCAATAAAAAACGGGGCGTGCCGGTGCCATCTGTGCAGGGGTGTTGTGTATTGAGCGCTTCGACACCGGCCACAGCCAGGGCCAGCAGGTCGGCATCGGCGGGTGTGCTGGCTTGGGTGGCATCGGCCCAGTCGCTGAGCAGGGCGAACTGGGCGTGGCGTTCGGGGTTGGCCAGGTGGTGCCCAGTTGTGCGATGGTGCGCCCGTCGCTGAGCAGGGCGGGCACCACCACCAGCACGCGCTCAGCCTCTGGAATGCCTTGGGCCAGCTCGAAACGCGGCAGGTGCGCGGGTTTGACGGACTCGCTGATGAGCCGGTTGACCACCGCCACCACGGTTTCAGAGGCGGGCAGCCACAGCGCTACCCAGGCCAGCAAGGCCCAGCCAGCCCACAGCCAGCCTCCCACCGGCCAGGTTCCCGGTGCGGTGCGTTGTATTGCCCACACCAGCGCAGCGGTACCCAGCAGCTGCGCCAACAGGTAGACGGGCAGCCGGGACGCGGATTGCAGCGTTTGCCATGCACCCGAGGCCCGCCGGTCCAGGCCCAGTTGCGCGTCCAGCGTGGAGCGGCCTGGGCCGCTGAGCCAGTGTTGTGCCAGCGCCTCGGGGCCGGTGTGGGCTCGCATCTGGGCCATCAGGGCAGCTGCCACGGCGGCCTCACCCAGTGCGCAGCGGGCCGACAGGCGCTCGATGGCGTGCAGGGTGTGGTCGCGCGTGGCGGCGTCTTCGGCCAGAAACACGGGCGAGGCCAGCAGCGTTTGCATCACCACGCTGGCGCTGGCCACGGTGCCGGGCCAGTCGGCCGCGCCGATCAGACGCAGCGAGGTGACTGCGTTGCCCATGCTCAGGTTGTCGGCGGCCTGGTCGGCGTTGTGTTGTGCCTGGGCAAAGGCCAGGTCGGGCAGCAGGCCTTGCAGCCATTGGCGGATGCGTGCCGCCGCCATGCCATCGCCCGCCACCCGCCGACCCGCCAGTGCCTGTGCCAGCTGCACCGCGAACACACGCTCGACGCCCCGCAGCGCCAGGGTGGCCACGGTGCGTTTGAGCGTGTTGAGATCGATGCCACCGATGTGATCTGCGCATTGGTTGGCCAGTTCGCACGCCGCTTTGTGGGCGGCCAGGCGGTCGGCCAGGCGGCGCAGGTTTTCGACCAGCACCACGCGCAGGGTGGTGGGCAAGGCCCACAGCTCGGCTTGTGTCAGCTCGCGCTGGGTCTGGTAGGCCTGCAAAAAGTGCACCAGCAACGTTTCATCGAAGGCGCTGTCGGTGTGGGCCACAAAGGCCCATGCCACGCCGTAGATGCGGGGCAACCCAATGAGGGGCTCGTCTTGCAACACGGGCAGGCTGCGGTAGAAGCGGCGGGGCAGCCCCGCGCGGATCTCGCGCAGCTGGTCTTCGATCAGATGAAAGTTGTCCACCAGCCAGTCGGCCGCGGGACTGAGGCCGTGGCCGTTGTGGGCCTGCTCGGCGATGTAGCGGTGCGCCGCGCGCAGTGTGCGGATGTTGTTTCGCAAACGTGGGTAGAACGTGGCCTGCCCGAAGTCGGCCTTGGCAGCGCGGTGGGTTTGCCCCAGGCTGATGCCGTGTTGGGCAAACCGCTCCAATCCAAAAATTTCAGCCCTGATGGGTGCGCTGGCCACGCCGTTCGAGCGGTCCAGCACTGGGGCGAGTGTGGGGTTCAGCCAGGGCCAGGGGGGGATCCGTGTGGGTGTTGGCATGCCTCAGCTCAGCCAAAGCCAGCCGGTGACCAGCGCACCGATGGCCAGTGCCACGGTGGCAAACCGCGTGGCGATCAGGCCTTGCATGGTCAACGCGCCGCTGCCGATGCCGGACAGGCCGCCGCCGCGAAGGCGACACAAGGCCACATGGCTTTGCAGCGTCGACTGCTCTGACAACGACACCTCTGCGGTGCGGCCCGCACTGGCGGTGTACCAGCGTGGGGCTTGGGGAGGGGTTTGTGGCATGTGCGGTGTCCGGTGGATGGGTTTTGTTTTTAGGGGCACCACCGCCCAGCGTCTGTGCGCTGACGAACCTTTGCAACCCCCGGAGGGCCATGTCTGGCCATGTGTTCGGTATCGAACTGACGCACCGGCGCACCACAGCCAAAGTCCGCCCGACGCTGCCAGTCCCCCCTCCTGTGAGGTGTTTGCCGGCAGCACAGGCCCCCTGTCCCGTCAGGGGTGGTTGATTTTGGAAAGCAACACCATGAACTTGATGCTGAAGCGGCTGCGGGCCTGCCCCGATGCCCAGGCACTGGCAGCCGAACTGGTGCACACCTGCACTCGCTACGGGCCCATCCGCTACCTGAAAGTGCTCATGGCCACACACCGTGGGCGGCTGCAGGCGTTGTGTTTCTGGCAGATGGGCACCGCCACTGCCGAGCAGCAAGTGATGGATGCCCTGCCCGCCCGCCGAGTGGCCAATTACCTGGTGCTGGTGGTGGCGATGCAGCAGCCCGCCTCAACCTGGGAGCACGCGCTGTGGACATGAACATCCCCCTCGTCTGGCAGCCCGGGCCCTGGGCGCACAACGCGCTGGCGGCCATGGCATCGGTGCTGTTTGCGGTGATTTGTGTGATGGTGGTGTACGCCGTGCGCCACGGTGTGCTCACGCTCAACCGCTTGCTGGGCAAGCAGCGGCATCCGTACCTGGACATTGACCAGGCCACCTGGCCCGAGATCACGGTGTTCATTGCCGCGCACAACGAGGAGAAAGTGATTGCCGGGTGCATACAGGCCCTGCTGAACTCCAATTACCCGCCCGAGCGACTGAAGATCGTGCCGGTCAATGACCGCTCCAGCGACGGCACCAGGGCCATCATCGACGCATGGAGTGCGCGCCACCCGGGGCGCATCACGCCCTTCCACCGCAGCACGGGCAAGCCTGGCAAGGCGGCAGCGCTGAAGGACGCGTTGCACCACGTGCAGGGCGACATTGCCATCATCTTTGATGCCGATTACATGCCCGGTCGGGGGTTGCTGAAGCAGTTGGTGGCGCCCTTTTTCGACCCCGAGGTGGGGGCCGTGATGGGCAGGGTAGTGCCGCTGAACACGGGGGCCAACCTGCTCACCCGCATGCTGGACCTGGAGCGATCGGGCGGCTACCAGGTGGACCAGCAAGCCCGCATGAACCTGCGGCTGGTGCCGCAGTACGGTGGCACGGTAGGCGGCGTGCGCCTGTCAGCCGTGGCGGCCGTGGGCGGCTGGCACGACGACACGCTGGCCGAAGACACCGACATCACCTACCGCCTGCTGCTGAGCGGCTGGAAAACGGTCTACACCAACCGCTCGGAGTGCTACGAAGAAGTGCCCGAAGACTGGGCCGTGCGCATCAAGCAGGTGAAACGCTGGGCCAAGGGCCACAACCAGGTGCTGCTGCGCCATGGCTACCGGTTTGCCACCAGTCCGTTCCTGAGTTGGGCCGAGCGGCTCGACGGCGTGCTGCTGCTGTGTGTCTTTGTGTTGCCACCCGTGCTGCTGCTGGGCTGGCTGCTGGCCATAGGCCTGTACTTCTTCAACGCGGGGGCGCTGCTGACCCAGCTCATCTCGGTGTTTGCGTTGATGGCATACGGCACGCTGGGCAACTTTGCTGCCTTTTTTGAAATCGCCATGGCGGTGCTGCTGGACGGCAAACGCAACCGGCTGCGCCTGCTGCCCTTCAGCCTGCTGGGCTTTGTGGTGAGCCTGGTGGCCATTTCGGTGTCGGTGTGGGACCTGCTGCTCGACCGCGTGCTGCGGCGTGACATGGTCTGGGAAAAAACCATTCGCTACAGAAAGCCGAGCATAGAATGATCACCGAATATGCGCCACACGTGCTTTTCGTCATATTTTCCACGGGCTTGCTGCTGGTGGCATTCCGGCCTGCATGGTCCGAGTGGCGACACCCCACCGACACCGAGCCCCTGCAGGTGCTGCCCAACTACACCAGCGACATCGACCACTTTGCCGACCAGTTCCGTGGGGTGGTGATGGGCCGGTTGTCGGGCGATCTTGCGTCGTTTGCCGACGTGTTCGACTTTGCCCCGGACGACCTGGACTCGCTGGACTGGAACCAGGTGAAGCGCCCCGTGGTGTGCCTGACCACGGTCAAGCCCCGGCGTGCCATTGGCGGCGCGGCCACGCTGTTTGTCAACGGTGACATCGACACCCACGAGGCCAGCCAGTTTCAGGCCCTGCTGGCCCAGGGGGCCATCCGGTTGGCGCCGGGTTCGGTCATCCGGGAATGGGCGCACGGCGACGGGGTCGTGCATTTGGGCAAGGGCTGCGCCGCGTTGCGGCGACTGTCGTCGTCCACCGCGCTGGAGCTGGAGGCTGACTGCTGCTTCGAGCGCCTGCAAGCGCCCCTGATACAGCTGGGGCTGTCCGAGACCGTGCCGCTGGTTCGCCACCCCCGCGTGCCCAGACGTCCGCTGACCGAGGGCTTGCTGAGTGAGCTCGATGGCGCCTTGCAGCAAACCCCGCACCTCACCCTGGTGCAGGGCAATTGCAAGTTGCCCCGCTCGCACCGATACGAGGGCTCGCTGATCGTGACCGGACGGCTGTCCATCGGGGCGGGAACGGAAATCTTCGGCGATGTGAAAGCCCGGGGCGGTGTCGTGATGGAGGCGCAGGCACGGGTGCACGGTGCTCTGTGCAGCGAGCAGCAATTGCAACTGCTGGACCAGGCCTTTGTGCTGGGGCCGGTGGTGTCGGAGTCGGTCATTTTGCTCGGGCCCCATGTGCGCCTGGGTCTGCCTGAAGCACCCACCACGGTCAGCGCTACCCACATCATGGCCGAGGCGGGGGCCATGGCCCACGGCACCGTGTGGGCGCGTGAGGGAGGTGTGGTGTGGGCTGCATGAGCCAGCTGCTTGCCCGTTGGTTGCGCCATGCGTGGCTGTTGACCCTTGGGGCCGCCCTGCTTTGCGTGGGTGCACGGGCCGCAGTGCCTTTGGGGCCGTTGGACCTGACAGGCTATGCCGGGGCCGATGGCGCCATCAGCGTGCAGCACCAAGGGGACACCGTGGACCCCTACTTTGCCCTGCAGGCCCTGCTGCTGGCCCGCGAGTTCGGCCTGGACATTGCGCCTTATGCCCAACCGTGGGCCCACTGGCTGCTGCAACGCCAGAAGCCCGATGCCACATTTGACCGCTTTTGCCGCGCGGGCCCCGTGTGGGCACCCTGCAAAACGGCGGACGCAGACGACGCATTGCTGGCCCTGTGGCTGCGCCTGCTCGACACCATGCCCCGCGAGTTGGCAAGCAACCCACGCTGGGGCATCAGCCACCGGGCGAGCGGCGCAGCCTTGGCCGCGTTGGTGGACCCCTCGCGCGGCATCTACATGGTGTCGCCGGTGTACCAGCATGGCCTGTTCATGGACAACCTGGAGGTGCTGTCTTACCAGCCGCCGTGCACACCGCCCTGTGTGGCGGCCCAGGCCCTCGGCAGCCAGCTGGCCCACGACATCCACCGCGTGTTCTGGGACGCGGACACGCGCGAGTTTCTGGTGTCCACCCAGCCCGAGCAAAAGGCCATGCCCGATGCCTTTTATCCCACCCAGGTGACGCAGCTGTACCCCCTGCTGTTCGACTTCACGCTCAAGCACCTGCAGCCCAAGGCGCACTACCGCCGCTGGATGCAGCGGCACCGGGCCAGCTGGCTGGCGCAATCGCACAAAGACTTTGCCTGGGGCCTGGTGGCGCTGGTGGCGCTGAAGTTTCAAGACACGGCATCGGCTGGCTGCTGGCTGCGTGAGACCGCCGCTGCGCGGGGCACGTCGCACTGGATCGTGACCGACGAAGTGGCCCGCCAGGTGCTGTTGCACCGCCGGGTGTCCCCCGCCGCACCGGGTGTGGCGTGCCACTGACCTCCTCCTTCTTCTTTTTTCCACGCGCGACTCCTTCCCGAACCCACCCACAAAGAGGTCCTTCATGTTTCCCAAAACCCATCTGGTGTGCATTGGCACCCGCCCCGAAATCATCAAAATGGCGCCGGTGTACCGCCAGCTCAAAGCGCAAGGCCAGAACGTGCGGGTGCTGCACACGGGTCAGCACGGGGCCATGGCCGATGCGCTGTACGGTTTCTTCGACATGCCGCCGGACATCAGCATCGATTTGCAGCGCCAGTCGTCCTCGCTGGCGCACCTGTCGGTGGCGCTGATGAACGGCATTGAAGAGGCCATGCACACCCTGCGGCCCGACGTCATGCTGGTGCAGGGCGACACCAGCTCGGCACTGGTGGGGGCCATGGTGGGCTATTACCACGATGTACCCGTGGCCCACATCGAGGCGGGGCTGCGCACCGGCGAACGTGAACCGTTTCCGGAAGAAAAAAACCGCGAACTGATTGGCCGCCTGGCCCACTGGCACTTCACCCCCACCGTGCAATGCACGCACAACCTGCTGGCCGAGGGGGTGAAAGAAGCGCGCATTCAAGAGGTGGGTAACACCGTGATCGACGCGGCGCTGTGGACCAGCGAGCGCATCAGCCAGCCTGACTTTGACCTGCTGGCCGCGTATCCGGACAACCTGCGGGCCTTCATGCAGCAGTACCTCAAGCAGCGACTGATCCTGGTGACGGCGCATCGCCGGGAAAACTGGGGCCAACCCATTCGCAACATTGCCCAGGCCCTCGCTCGCACCCTGGCCGAGCAACCCGATGTCGTGGCCGTGTGGCCGGTGCACCCCAACCCCGCCGTGCGTGCCGACGTGGAGGCGGTGCTGGGCGGGTTGCCCACCGCCGTGCGGGCGCGCATCTGCCTGACAGAACCGCTGGGCTACCAAGTGCTGATTGCGCTGCTGCTGCGCTGTTACTTCACCTTGACCGACTCGGGCGGCATCCAGGAGGAAGCCTCGGCATTTGGCAAGCCGGTGTTGATTGCCCGCCAAAGCACCGAACGGCAGGAGTTGGTGCAAGTGGGCGGTGCCGTGCTGGTGGGCACCGACGTGGATGCCATCCACCGCCACGCCACCACGCTGCTGACCCAGGTCGACGCTTACCGCGCCATGCAACTGGCGCGCAGCCCCTTTGGGGACGGCCACACGGCGCAGCGCATTGCTGCCGCACTGGCCGGGGCGCTGCCTGCGCGCAGGGGGGCATCGGTATTGCCCTTTGCGTCGGCGGTGCACATCACGCCCCGTCCTGCCCATCCGGTGGCAGCCGTTGCCGCCCACGCTTGAAAGCACTCCATGAACGCACACATTCAACATCCCGGCGCCCACACCGCCGCCGTATGCTTCCCTACATCAACCACTGTCCACCGGGGCGTGGCTTGCCTGTTGGCTGCGCTCCTGCCCTTGTCCGTCTGGGCACAAGACATGCCGCCAGATGCGCCGTCCATACAGGCCATGTCACCCCAAGACAACACCCCGGCCACCCCGCTGCGCAGTGTGGCTGTCAGCGTGGGCGGGCACCAACTGAGCAACGGTTACGGCCACTGGCGGGACGCCAAGCTGAGCGGGGTGTACGGTGTGGGTGCACACGTTTGGCAGGTCGAGCTGGCCGCCAAACGCGAATTCGATGAATCGGGCCTGTTTCTGGGCGTGAGCGACACCGTCACCCTGAGCCCGGACTGGTACGCCAGCCTGTCGGTGGGGGTCGGAGATGGCGCGTTTTACCTGCCCCGGCTGCGGGCCGACGCCGCCGTGTACAAAAAGTGGCTGGCTGCGCAAAACTTCGTCACGTCTGTGGGGCTGGGGTACTACCGGGCCCCCGATGGCCACATTGACAGGGCGCTTAGCCTTGGGGCGGTGTGGTACTTCGAGCAGCCGTGGATTGCAGAGGCTGGCGTGCGGCTGAACCGCAGCAACCCAGGCAGCATCAGCACCCAGCAGCGTTTCGTGGCACTGACCTATGGCCATGCCCTGCAGGACATGGTCACGCTGCGGTACGGTTCGGGTGGTGAGGGCTACCAGTCCATCGGCGCGCAGGCGTCATTGGTCAACTTCAAAAGCCACCAAACCGGGCTGAGCTGGAAGCACTGGTTGACCCCCCAGAGCGGTGTGCAATTGAGCCTGGAGCGCTACAGCAACCCCTACTACAGCCGCAACGGCGTGGCGCTGGCGTTTTTCCACGACTTCAACTGACCGAAGGGCTGCCCACCATGTCTGCCACGCCGCCCACAACTTTGCTGCCCATTGCGCCGCCCACCACCCAGGCGCGGGAGGCCGCGTTTGCGGCGGCACGCCACACCCTGGCGGCTTTCCAACGGTCGCAGTTGGCGGCCAAACCGCACCGTGCCATCCGGCACGTGACCTTGCGGCCTGGACTGTTGCTGCAAATGGTGGCCTTGCCCGCGCTGCTGACGGCGGGGCTGTACAGCGCCCACGCTCAGGTGTACGCCTTCTGGCGTGGCTATGTGTTGTGGTGGGCGCAGTGGCTGAACATGCCGCTGCGGCCATCCACCCCGCTGGAACGTGGTGACCAATTGGGCTTGGTGTGGCAGGCCGACGCATCGGCGCTGGGCGCGGCGGGTTTGTCCATCGAGCAGGGGGTGTGGGTGGGGCTGGCCCTCACGGGGCTGGCGTGGGGCGGCACGTTGTTCATGCGCGGCCACTGGCTGCCGGTCAAGTACCTGGTGCGCACGGTGTGTGTGGTGCAGGCCCTGTCTTTGGCGTACTTCGTGTGGGTGCCCATCCCGTTTCCGCACGGGGTGCTGAACCATGTGATGAATGTGCTGGACGCGGGCTACACCCTGATGCTGGCCATCCCGGTGCTGATGGGGCTGGGCTACTACACCCTGAACCTCGGCCTGGGTGTGAAGCTGCTGCACACCCTGCTGATCGGGGCGTTCTTCATGGTGCTGCTGCCGCAGCAGGCGCTGGTGCATCTTGTGATGTTGCAACACCTGTCGGTGGTGTTCATGCCCACCCTCTACCTGTGTTTTGGTGCCTTGTTCGACATGATGGTGTTTGTGGCGCTCTACTCGTGGGCTGCCAGCAAGGCGCCGTTGTCGGCCACCACCTGAGAGGCACCCACTTATCAGTCCATTCACCGCATGGTTTGCGGTGTCCGTACGGCAGCGTACGTAACGGCGTAAATCACCACAAGCTCTTGAGAATTCGGCCCGTCGCACTGTATTTCGTCCCCAAAACGGATGACTGACGGTGCGACATCTGCGGACAGGTGTTCCTCTTTTGGGTTCACCTTGGGCCGTGCCAATCTCAAGGTTTTTGTATGCAACGTCGCCAATGGCTTTTCGGAGCGCCAGCTGTCGTCATGGGCTTGTCCTGGCGGGCCAATGCCCAAGCGCAGGTCGCGTGTGTTCCCACGCCCACGCCCACGCCCACACCAGCGCCACCGCCGCCCACCACAGGGGGCATCGATGCAGTGGCCGAAATCAAGGCGCTGCGCATACCGTCAGGCCCCTACAAGGGTGGCTACGAACTGGCCCCCAATGGCAAGCTGAACTGGTACTTTGCCAACCTGGGCCTGCTGCCTCTGGTGCGCGTGTTGAGCGCGGCCGACCTGGACACCCACGTTCGCACTTACCTCGACCTGTACCTGGCCAACCTGGAGCCGAATGGCAGCATCCAGGACATTGAACTGCCTTACGGGCGCGCCAACCCGGCGGTGTTCAAGAAGGTGCTGTCCGATTCAGACGACGCATATGCCGCCACCTTGCTCTCGCTGGCCTCGCGCTATGTGGTGGCCAGCGGCAACTGGACCTGGTGGGAGGCCAACAAGGCCAGACTGAAAGACATGGCCTACCGCAACCTGGCGCTGACGGCCAAGCCGTCGGGCCTGACATCGGTGTTCCAGTCGCCACGCAGCCAAACCAACTCCATTGGCTACCTGATGGACAACTGTGAGGGCTACCGCGGCCTGCGCGACTTTGCTGCGGTGCTGCGCTCGCGCAGTGAACTGCGGGATGCCAATTACTACGACCTGTTGGCCACCAATGCAGCACAAGGCATCAAGAACCTGCTGTACCACCTGAGCACCAAGTCGTTCTTGGCCAGTGATGCGTCTGCCGTACCCGGCAAGGTGTTTTACCCGGACACCTCGTGCCAGGTGTATCCACAGGTGTTTGGGCTGACAGAGTTGGCGCCGCTGTTTTCCAATGGCTGGGCCTATCTGAACACGTATTCGCCAGGGTGGGAAACCGGCAAGTACGACCCCTTCCCTTGGGCTGTGCTGGGCTATACCGCGGCTTTGCGCGGTCAGACAGCGCAAGCCCGCAGCCAGATGGGCGCCATTGAAAAGACCTTTGTGGCCAACCGCAGCCTGGTCACCATCAATGAACTGGGGTTTTACATGCGAACCCGCGCGGTGCTGGATGGCGTGGCCAACGCGTGACACCGCCACCCAAGCCGAGCGTGCGGCAACCCACCGACGGCACCGAGATGGTCGACCAGACTGGCGTGGACGACCCCATCACCACGCCCTGGACGCCCAGCATCGACCAAGCCCTTGCCAACCGTTTGCTGGCCCAACTCACACAGGCCGAGCGATCATTGCTGCTGGACCAGGCCGAGTTGGTCGAGCTGGACAGGGCACAGGTGCTGGTGTGGGCCGGCCACGCCCTCAGCCACGCCTACTTTCCCACCAATTGCATGATTTCGTTGTTGGCCACCCAGCCCACGGCGCGCAACTTTGAGGTCGGCCAAATTGGCTTTGAAGGGGTGCTGGGTGCCAGCAGTGCGTTGGGGGTCACCGCGTCTGCATTCGATGCGGTGGTGACGGGAGCCGGGCAGGCCTGGCGCCTGCCCCTGACTGTGCTGCGCAAGCAATGCCTGCGCAGCCGCCACCTGAGTGTGTTGATGGTGCGTTATTTGTATACCGAGTTGGGGCAGATGGGTGCGCTCGCGGCGTGTGGGCAGTTCCATGTGCTGGAGCAGCGTCTGGCGCGGCTGCTGCTGATGTGCCAGGACCGGATGCGCGCGCCCGACCTGGAGGTCACACACGAAAGCCTTGCACACATCCTGGGGGTGCGTCGTGCCAGCGTGACGCTGATGACCGGCCTGTTCCAAAGCCGGGGGCTGATACAACACAGCCGTGGCCACATGCTGGTGGTGGACCGCCCTGGCTTGCTGGCCACCACCTGCGAGTGCTACGCACGCGACCTGGCGTTTTACGAACAGGTCATGTCGGAACAGTGGCCTCTCTGACACCCTGCAAGGGTCACGCGCCGGGGATGTGCAACACCGCACAGACCTGCCGGTCTCCGCCCCATAGCCTGTGTGCGCGGCCCGAAGTGGGCCGTGATGCCCAGTGCAACCCTTGCGGAGCCCACACCCATGAAAAACCCGACTTGCCTTCTACTTCAGGCCACCACCGTGGCCCACACCGCTGTCCAACGCAACGCGGTGGCCACAACCGATCAGGCCTTTGAAGCTGCCGCCCTGTTTGCCATGCAGGATGGCTACGCCATACGCCCCGACCGCGTGCATGCCACGCTGCAAAACGGGTGCGCACAACTGACCGGCAACGTGCAATGGCAATACCAAAAAGACGGCGCCACCCGCTGCGTTGAGTCATTGCAAGGGGTGGCGTCCGTCGAGAACCGGCTCACACTGGTGCCCGATTCGCCCTGGTTTGCTGGTTCAGGCCTGTCAGCCTGAACCAGCACACAAACCGGTCGACCTGTCAGGCCGGTACATACAGCGGGTTCGGCAAGGCCCGAAAGCGCAGTTGCTTGACAGCTGCCGCTTTCACCAGCCAGACGGTTCCACCGTTGACGACCACCGCACCACCCGCCGTGATGATCACCGGCTTGACGTAACGGCTTTTGGGCAACATCCAGACCATTTCGCCCAAGCCTGTGGGGTGACTGGCATCGAAACGCGTGGCGCCTGTGGACAGGGTTGTTTCGGTCCACGCCACCTGATGCCGTTGTGTCATGAAGTCTGCGAGGCGTGGCATGGTGTACCACTTGAATTTGGCGCCCTTGCCCGCTGCATAAGCCATCAGGTTGTTGAGCACATCACGCCAGTCGTTCGCCCCGGGTGGGTGTGCGTACACCAGTCGGCTGGTGTTCTGGGCAATGCTGAAGTCCACCAATCCGCGGTACCAGTCAATGGCGTCCGTTTTGGGCACCTGGTAAAGCTGGAACTCTTCGAAGGTGGCATACAGCCCCTGGGGGGTGACCGGGAACACATACAGCGCGGGGTTTTTCAGCACCCCGTCGCGGTACTGGCGGGTGGCACCCAGGCCAGTGTGTCCGCCAAAGTAAGCGCCCACCACGCCTTGTTGCTCCAGCCAGTCCATGGCCCACAGCGGGTTGTTGCCCTGGGGTGCCGAGTAACCCCGGGCAGGCTTGCCCACGGCACCGTTCACGGCGGCCTGGTTCCATTCCAACAGGGGCATGAATTCGGTGGCATTGGTCTCCGATGTGTTGATGCCGTAATGGTCATGCACCCAGCCACCATGTGAGCCCACGGCGTGGCCCAGTCCGTCCAGCCGCCGCAGGAGTTGTTGGGCCACAGGGTTTAAGTTGAGGTTCCAGCCCAGCCCATCGCCGGGCACGATTGCGTCGGGTCCAGCCGTCATTTCCATGGAAAACGGCCCTTTGTTGAACACCCCGGCCGCTTCCAGCGCCAGGGACGGCGCTTGTGCCGCCATGGAGTCGAGGTGCCAATCGAACGTGAGGCCTGCCACCGCGTTGGGCATGGCCGACAGGCGTGGGCCTTGCAGCACATGCTGCACAAAGTAGTTCAAAAACCCGTGCATGGGCAGGGCGTCGGTGCGCCCTTTCAGGTACCCGAGGGGCAGGTTGACAAACAACACCCGCCCGGCCCCCACCGGGCGAACACCCGCTACCAGTCCGAAGTCGGGGGACGATGCCAGTGTGGTCCCGCTGAACACACCGGTGGTGACGTAGCTGGGGTAGATCAGGTGTCCCAGCAGGTAGCCGTGGTAGGCCTCCACGGCATCGGCCGTCACGGCCAGAGCCTTTTCGTTCGATGGTGTGGGCACGCCATCAGGTGTGAACACGCCAACGGATGGCGCGCGGACCGGCCTCACCACGCTGATGCGTGCCACCTTGGGTGCTTTGATGGCTTTGCCAAAGTTGATGGTGGGCGCGGGGCGCGACATGGCCTTGCCGGTGGTGATGGTGGCACCTCGCTGTTGCAACGTGGGCAATGGCAGGTTTTGAAACTGCTGGGGGTCAAAACCTTGCACGCCGCCCGGGTCTGCGGCGGACACGGGCAGGTAAAGTGACTCCCCGCCTCGAAGCCCTGCGGTGGCCAGTACACCAAGAGGGGTGATGGGGGTTGGGCGGGCTGCCATGGCCAGGCTTGTTTGGCGTGCTGCGGCGGCCGGGTAGGGCATTGCCTTGCCTGGCGGTACCAGCAACTCGCGCAGCATGCTGCGCATGGCGGTCACGGGTCCCAGGCCGACCGTGCGGTCCAGCAGCTGGTCGTACAGCACATAGTCCACCCCCGCCAGATCGCTCAGGCGCGACCGGGGTATGGGGTAAACCGGCTGCTGTGCGCTGTTGAGCGTGAGGGCCGCAAAGTCGAACGTGAGAAAGGTGCGACCGCCCTGGGTGGTGTAGTCGCGCACGGCGGCAACCACGTCATCAGTGGCAATGAAGTGCAACTGGTCGGGCAACACCAACCCCGCATAGCGCAGGGCTCCCGTCGGCCCCATGGCGAGGAACTGGGTATCGGTGACCACCGCCATGCGCGTGCCCACTTCTGATGCTGCATCCAGCCAACTGGTCACCCGGTCATCAGACAGTGACTGGCCATCGGGCAGCAGCAGCATCAGCAGCCCGGGATCGGCAACCCCCTGGTTGAAAGAAGAGGACACGGCCAGCGCTCGGGCGGCAAACGGCACCTCATCGGCAGTGTTGGCGGCTTCGGTTCCGAGAGGGTTGTCTGCATCACCCCCGCCGCAGGCGGTCAGGGTACACGCAGCCCACAAAACCGCAGCCCACCGCCAGTGCGGTTTGCGTGCAGGATGCGATTTGAGTTGAGATGGTCGAGGCGATGAAATGTCGGGCATGAAAGACTCCTGTGATGGTTGTCTTCATTGTGAGCCGAAAGCATCGGTGCCACCGTTCGCCAGCGCACGTGCACAAGCGGATGCCGGTCTGAACAGTGGCTGCGCCTGTGAGACGCAAGGGCTTCCCGATACCTACAATCCAGCCCCTTGTGCCCGACCCCATGCCACGCAAGCCCGCCCCGGGCAGGAGCCCTGAATGCCATTGCCACCGATCGACGCCGCCATCATTGACCTCGACGGCACACTGGTTGACACCCTGGGAGACTTTGGTGTGGTGCTCAACCTGATGCTGACCGAACTCGGTTTACGAGGTGTGCAAGCCAGTGATGTGGAGCGCATGGTGGGCAAGGGCTCGGAGCACCTCATCCGCAGCACCTTGGCCCACGTGGCCGCTGGGCGCAACGCGGCCGAACTTGAAGCCCTGTTTCCCGCCGCCATGGCTGCCTACCAGCGGATTTACCTGGCCATCAACGGGCAACACAGTGCGGTGTACCCCGGCGCCATCCAGGGGCTGGCGGCGTTGCAGGCCGCAGGCGTGCCCATGGCCTGCCTCACCAACAAGCCCACGGCGTTTGCATTGCCGCTGCTGGCACAAAAAGGGCTGGCGACCTATTTCTCGCATGTGTTCGGAGGCGATGCGTTCGAGCGCAAAAAGCCGGATCCGTTGCCCCTGCTCAAAACCTGTGAAGCACTGGGTACCGCGCCTGGGCGCACGCTGATGGTGGGCGATTCCAGCAACGATGCACAAGCTGCGCGTGCGGCTGGCTGCCCGGTGGTGCTGGTGACCTATGGCTATAACCACGGGCAACCCGCCCGTGACGTGGATGCGGACGGGCACCTGGACTCGCTGGCCGATGTACCCGCCTGGTTGTCAGCGCGTGCCCAGCAAGGCGTCTTTCAGCAAATGGTCGGCCGGTGACTTGCCCACCCAGATGCGCAGCAGCGCATTGAAGAATTCCGGCTCCTTGAAGGGCTCCCCCTGCGGTTGCCCCTTCACCGAGATGACGGTGCCTGAACCAGGCACCCAGTCGATGGTGAATGTGTCACCGGGCATGAGCCGTTTGTGCCGGGCAAACACTTCGCCCATGCGGATCAGGCCGGGCACCAGTTTGGCGTATCCCGGGTGAAGAGTTTGCCGAGTTCGTTGGAGTCGATCTCGCGAAGCATGGTGATGGCCAGCCGCCGGGGGCCCGTGACGGCCAGCAAGGCATCGGGTGTGCTGGGCTTGGTTGCCAGGTTGGCCGGAACATACAGCCCGGCCGCATAGACTTTGAACACGGCTTTGTACCGAATGCCTGCGCCATTCAGCGCCAGGGTGTTGCCCCCCACATCCAGCCGGCGCTCGAACCGCACTCCGCCCACGTCCAAGTCCTGTGCCCAAACCGCTGGCGCACAGAGGGCAAGCCAGAGGATCTGTGTTCTCAGTTTGTTTTTCCAATCACGCATGACATCACCTGAAAAAAGAACGACCGTTCGCAATGAGGTGATTGTTGCCGTGTGTGGCGGTGTTCGCCGTCAGGGTTGCCCCGGATGCCGGTGGCATTAGAGCTTTCTGCCCAAACAAGAGCTGGTGATGCCCCTGCGCAGGCCCAACAGTTCCAGCTTCAGCCGCGAGGCTGAGCAGCCAACAGGTCAGGGGGGGAAACACGGGTGCGCATGGGCGGGAGTTTATGACCGACCCGATTGCAGTAAATTCCCCCAGGGTCGGCGACCCGAACGAAGGAGATCACTTGCGGCACATCGACAGGAACTTGGGCTTCTCGCGGGCCGTGGGGTTGGCATGTCTGTGCTGGGCGCTGTGGTGTGTGACGGCGTTGTCGCACGCCCAGCCGCTGGATCTGGCTCCCAGTCAGGCAGTCGCGCCTGCACCCATGGCCGCCTCCCCAGCAATGGGGGCGATGGGGCAGGAGGCGGAGAGCGTGCTTCGACTGAACAACCGCAAGATCGTGACCTTTCGCGCGGCGCTGTTGGGAGACTCCCCGGCGGAGCGGGCCGAACTGGCCCGGCTGGCTCTGTCAGCAGCGCTCAAGTCCAACGGGTCGGGTCTGGTGCGGCGCGTGGCTTTGGGTGACTCGGTGAGGCTGGAGCTGGACGGCCAGCCCCTGTTCTTTCTGTTGCCCGGTGACCTGGGCGGCCCGCGTCCTTCCAGCTTGCTGGAGGCCGCGTCGCAAGATGTGGCGCAGCGGCTGCAACTGGCTGTGGATGAGTCGCGCGAACTGACAGACCCCCGCAGCTGGGCCAAAGGCGCTGCGTATTCGGCAGCTGCCAGTGTCCTGGCCTACCTGGTCATCCGTTTGCTGATGGCGGTGCGCCGCAGGCTCACGCTGCGCGTACATGCCCTGCTGCGCGAACAGCGCAACGAGGGCCAGCTGGGCACTCTGGTGGCCGACTACATGAACCACGCCCGCGCGGCCACACGCATGGCCGCCAATGCGGTGAACTGGGCGCTGGTGCTGCTGGTGCTCGACGGCTGGGCCACTTTTGTGCTGCACCAGTTTGCTTACACCCGTCCCTGGGGGGAAATGTCCACCGCGTGGTTGCTGCAGGTGCTGGGCCAGTTTGCCTGGGCCATTGCCGGAGCAGTGCCGGGGCTGCTGATTGCGGCGCTGATTTTTGTGTTGGCTCGCATCGCGTCAAAAGCCACCAGCGTGTTTTTGCAGCGTGTGGAGCGCGGCGAGGCCGTGGTGCCCTGGCTGGACGCAGACACCGCCACGCCCACGCGCCGCCTGGCCAGCGTGGGCATCTTGCTGTTTGCGCTGGCCATGGCCTACCCGTATTTGCCGGGAGCCAACAGCGAGGCGTTCAAGGGCGTGTCGGTGCTGGCAGGTTTGATGCTGTCGCTGGGGGCATCCAGTGTGGTCGGGCAAGCGCTGTCGGGTCTGAGCCTGATGTATTCGCGCTCGCTGCGGGTGGGCGAATACGTGAAGGTGGGCGACACCGAGGGCACTGTCGCGGCGCTGGGCATGTTCACCACCAAGGTCCACACCGGCATGGGCGAAGAGGTCAGCCTGCCCAACACGGTGGTGTTCAGCCAGCCCATCCGCAACTTTTCGCGCCTGGTGAAAGACGGCCGCTTCATGATCCACACCACCGTCACCATCGGGTACTCCACCCCCTGGCGACAGGTGCACGCCATGCTGATGGAGGGGGCCGCCCGTTCACCAGGCGTTGCCACCGACCCGGCCCCGTATGTGGTGCAAACCGCGTTGTCCGACTTTTATGTGGAATACCGCCTGTGCGCGCAAAGCAACCGCCACGCGCCGTCGCGCCGTGCCGAGGTCATCAGCCAGTTGCACTCGAACGTACAAGACGTGTTCAACGAAAACGGCGTGCAGATCATGTCGCCGCACTACATGGCCGACCCGCCCGAGCCGCAGGTGGTGCCGCCTGGACCTTGGAGTCCTGCTGCGCACGACAAACTCACCCCCCCGGCGTAACCCATGACCGCCAGCAGATCTGCCTTTGCTACACTGGCCTTCATGTTCATTCACCGCATCATCACCACAGGTTGCAGCGACCGGGGAGCTTGGCCCTGGCGTGGTTGCCTGCGCGCTGACTGACTGCGGTTTTCGCCCCGGCTCGTCAAACGAGCATCACGGCGGCACGCGGTGGTCATACAAACCATTCGCCCCCATCTTATGGATATCCCTGAACACAGGCGTTGACCCGGCTCATACCCGCCGGGCACGCCGCCCGGACGAGCGCCAAGCCCACACACACACCGCTCGCCCCGCCTGATGAAAAGGTTTTGCCCGTGATCACACAAACCGAATTCGACCAGTTGGCCGCCCAAGGCTACAACCGCATTCCCCTGAGCGTCGAGGCCTTTGCCGACCTCGAAACCCCGCTGTCGCTGTACCTGAAACTGGCGCACACCTCGGCCGCCAGCCCCGGTGCCGAGCCCGGTGCCAACAGCTTTTTGCTGGAGTCGGTGGTGGGCGGCGAGCGTTTTGGACGCTACAGCTTCATTGGCCTGCCCGCCCGCACGCTGTTGCGTGCCACAGGTTTCGGTGCAGCCGCCCAAACCGAGGTGGTGACCGATGGCCGAGTGGTGGAAACCGCGCAAGGCAACCCGCTGGACTTCATTGCCGCCTACCAACAGCGCTTCAAAGTGGCCATCAAGCCCGGAATGCCGCGTTTCTGTGGTGGCCTGGCGGGTTACTTCGGGTACGACGCGGTGCGCTACATCGAGAAAAAGCTGGAAGCCAGTTGCCCGCCCGACGATGTGGGCACGCCCGACATCCTGCTGCTGCAATGCGAAGAGCTGGCCGTCATCGACAACCTGTCGGGCAAGCTGCACATCATGGTGTATGCCGACCCGGCCCAACCCCGCGCCTATGCCCGTGGGCAGGCCCGCCTAGCCGAGCTGAAGGCCCGGCTGCGCTCGGCGGTGTTTCCACCAGCCACGCCCGCCACCGCGCCACAGCCTGTCAGCAGCAACCGCACGCAGGCCGATTTCTTGGCGGCGGTGGACCGCGCCAAGGCGCTGATTGCCGGGGGCGATTTCATGCAGATCGTGATGGGCCAGCGGATGGCCAAGCCCTACACGCAAAGCCCGCTGAGCCTGTACCGGGCGCTGCGCTCGCTCAACCCCAGCCCCTACATGTATTACTACAACTTCAATGGCGCCGATGGCTCCGGCGGAGACTTGCATGTGGTGGGCGCATCGCCCGAAATTCTGGTGCGCCAGGAGACTGTCGAGGTGGATGGCAAAACAGGAGTCAAGGCCACCATCCGCCCCTTGGCTGGCACGCGCCCCCGCGCAGCCACGCCCGAGGCCGACCTGGCCGCCGAAAAGGACCTGCTGGCCGACCCCAAAGAGCGCGCCGAGCACGTGATGCTGATCGACCTGGCCCGCAACGACATCGGGCGCATTGCGCGCATCGGCTCGGTCAAGGTGACAGAGGCTTTTGCCATCGAGCGCTACAGCCACGTCATGCACATCGTGAGCAACGTGGAAGGCATCCTGAACGAAGGCATGACCAACATGGACGTGCTGAAAGCCACCTTCCCAGCGGGCACGCTCAGCGGCGCACCCAAGGTGCACGCCATGGAACTGATCGACCAGCTCGAACCCACCAAGCGCGGCGTGTACGGCGGCGCGTGCGGCTACCTCAGCTATGCGGGCGACATGGACGTGGCCATTGCCATCCGCACCGGGGTCATCAAAGACGGCATGTTGTACGTGCAGGCCGCAGCCGGTGTGGTGGCCGACAGCGTGCCCGAGATGGAATGGCGCGAAACCGAGCACAAGGCGCGCGCATTGCTGCGCGCCGCAGAACCATGAAATTGCTGATGATCGACAACTACGACAGCTTCACCTACAACATCGTCCAGTACTTTGGCGAGCTGGGTGCGACAGTCACCGTTGCCCGCAACGACGAAATCACGCTGAATCAGATGGACGCCATGCTGGCCAGTGGGCAAATGGACCGGCTGGTGATTTCTCCTGGCCCGTGCTCGCCAGCCGAGGCGGGCATTTCGGTGGCGGCCATCCGCCACTTTGCCGGGCGGGTGCCGGTGCTGGGCGTGTGCCTGGGGCACCAGAGCATTGGCGCGGCGTTTGGCGGCACCATCGTGCGGGCGCAGGAGCTGATGCACGGCAAAACCAGCGTCATCACCACCACGCAGCAGGGCGTGTTTGCCGGGCTGCCCAAGCAGTTCACGGTCAACCGCTACCACTCGCTGGCCATCGAGCGGAGCACCTGCCCCGACTGTCTGGAAGCCACCGCCTGGACCGACGATGGTGAGGTGATGGGCATTCGCCACAAAACCTTGGACGTGGAGGGCGTGCAGTTCCACCCCGAAAGCATCCTGACCGAACACGGCCACGCCATGTTGAAGAATTTTCTGTTGCGTTGAATGCATAGCTGCCCACGCATATCCATCAAGCGATAGAGGCCAATTTTATGCATAAAAATGAACCGCAGGTCGACCTGCGCAGCGACACCGTCACCCAGCCCACTGCCGCCATGCGGCAGGCCATGCTGGCGGCCCCGCTGGGCGACGACGTGTTTGGCGATGACCCCACGGTGAACGCGCTGCAAACGCGCATCGCCAGCCTGCTGGGTTTCGAGGCCGCGCTGTTTGTGCCCACCGGCACTCAAAGCAACCTGTGCGCGTTGCTGGCTCATTGCCAGCGGGGCGACGAATACCTGGTGGGCCAGCAGGCGCACTGCTACCGCTGGGAGGGTGGCGGTGGCGCAGTGTTCGGCAGCATCCAGCCGCAGCCACTGGCGCACCAGCCCGATGGCACGCTGGCAATCGCCGACCTGGAAGCCGCCGTCAAACCCGACGACGCCCACTTTGCCCGCACCGGCTTGCTGGCGCTGGAAAACACCGTGGGTGGCAAACTGCTGCCGTTTGACTACGTGCAAAGCGCCACGGCGTGGGCGCAAGGCAAAGGGCTGTCCCGGCATCTGGACGGTGCACGCCTGTTCAACGCGGCGGTGGCGCAGGCCGCGCTGACGGGTGCCACGGTCCAGGCAGAGGCGCAACGCATCGCCCAGTGCTTCGACAGTGTGTCGGTCTGCTTCAGCAAAGGGTTGGGCGCGCCGGTGGGCTCAGCCCTGTGCGGTTCGGCCGAATTCATCCGCCGCGCGCACCGTGTGCGCAAGATGGCCGGGGGTGGCATGCGCCAGGCGGGCATGCTGGCAGCAGCAGCCCTGTACGCGCTGGACCACCACGTGGAACGCTTGGCCGACGACCATGCCCTGGCCCAGCGCCTTGCGGTGGGCTTGGCTGGCGTGCCGGGTTTGCAGGTGGAAGCCCCGCACACCAACATCGTGTTCGTGGACCTGGTGGGCGACGCCCGCGACCGCTCTGCCGACCTGCTGGCGCATCTGGCCGCCCACAGCGTGCGGGCCACGGGCCTGTACCGGCTGCGGTTCGTCACGCACCTGAATGTGGATGCCGCCGGGGTGGACCATGCGGTGGCGGCCATCCGCCGATTTTTCAACGTCTGAATACCCACCGAAAGACAGCCATGACCGACGTCCACAACCTGGGGCTGTTCATCCTGGCGGGCTGGTTGCTCAACCTCACCCCCGGACCGGATGTGCTGTACATCGTCAGTAACGCACTCCGCTCGGGCGCCAAGGCCGGTGTGGTGGCCGCGCTGGGCATCACCGGCGGGTGTTTTGTGCACATATTTGCGGCAGCGCTGGGGGTGAGTGCCCTCATGGCCGCGTCCAGCACAGCGTTCACGGTGCTGAAGTGGGTGGGGGCAGCCTATTTGTTCTACGTGGGTGTGAAGCTGGTGCTGTCGAAAGCGCCTCCACCGGTTGAGTTGATAGCTGAAAAACCAATACAGACAAGCGCTGAGGCACTGAAAAGTATATTTTTCAGGGGCTTTTTGACCAACGTGCTCAACCCTAAGGTGGCGCTCTTCTTCCTGGCCTTTGTGCCGCAGTTCATTGCTCCGGATGCCAGCCACCCTGCGCTGACGTTTGTGTTGCTGGGGGTGCTGTTCAATGTGAACGCCGTGCCCATCAACATGGGCTACGCGCTGCTGGCCGCCTGGGCCACACGCCGCATGGGTGCGGTGCAGCGCGCCATGCATTGGCTGGACCGTCTGGCGGGCGTGATGTTTGTGGGCTTTGGTATGAAGCTCGCCCTGACAGAAGCGCCGCAGCCCTGACCCATTACATTTCCGCAGGTATTTTCGGAGACACACCATGCCCCACACCGCCAAGATCACCCCGCAGCAGGCGCTGCAGCGCACCATCGAGCACCGCGAAATTTTTCATGACGAAATGCTGCACCTCATGCGGCTCATCATGAGCGGCGAGATGTCGCCCGTGATGATGGCGGCGCTCATCACCGGTCTGCGCGTGAAGAAGGAAACCATCGGCGAAATCACCGCTGCCGCGCAGGTGATGCGCGAGTTTTCCACCAAGGTGCACGTGGCCGACACCACCCATCTGGTGGACATCGTGGGCACGGGGGGCGACGGCTCGCACACCTTCAATATTTCCACCTGCTCCATGTTCGTGGCGGCGGCGGCTGGGGCACGGGTCAGCAAGCACGGTGGCCGCAGCGTCAGCAGCAAGAGCGGCAGTGCCGACGTGCTGGAAAGCCTGGGCGTCAACATCAACCTCAGTCCTGAGCAGATTGCCGAGAGCATTGCCCAAACGGGCCTGGGCTTCATGTTCGCGCCCAACCACCATCCCGCCATGAAAAACGTAGCCCCGGTGCGGCGCGAGATGGGCATCAAGACCATCTTCAACCTTCTTGGGCCGCTCACCAACCCGGCAAGTGCACCCAACATCCTGATGGGTGTGTTCCACGCAGACCTGGTGGGCATTCAGGTGCGCGCGTTGCATGAACTCGGTGCTGAACACGCGGTGGTGGTCTATGGCCGCGACGGCATGGATGAGGTGAGCCTGGGCGCCGCCACGCTGGTAGGTGAGCTGAAAGACGGCGTCGTGACCGAATATGAAATTCACCCCGAAGACTTTGGTCTGACCATGGCCAGCAACCGCGCGTTGAAAGTGGAAACGCCTGAGCAGTCCAAAGCCATGTTGATGGGTGTGCTGGACAACCAACCTGGACCGGCCCGCGACATCGTGGCGCTGAATGCGGGTGTGGCGCTGTATGCCGCCAACGTGGCTCCCACCATGGTGGCGGGCTTGCAGATGGCTCAGCAGGCGATTGAAAGTGGCGCTGCCAAGGCCAAACTCGACGCGCTGGTGGCTTTTTGTGTTGCGGCTACCGCCGGGGCCGCCTGATGCCCGCCAGCCTGTGGAGCGACCCAGGCACTTGGATTGCCCTGGGCATTTCCGCCCTGTTCCTGGTGGTGGCCTTGGTCATGCACCGCGTCATCGTCAAAGTGCTGAAAAGCAGCCCACCCCCCGACATTGAAAGCAAGCCGCACCATGAGTGACATCCTGAACAAAATCGTCGCGGTCAAGCACGAAGAAATCGCCCAGGCCCAGGCCAAAAAGCCTTTGGCCCAAGTGCGCGAAGACGCTGAATCCCGCCTGCTCACCCGCGACTTTGTGGGCGCCTTGCGTGCCAAACAGGCCAAAGGCCAGCCAGCCGTGATTGCCGAGGTGAAAAAAGCCAGCCCGTCCAAAGGCGTGCTGCGCGAAGACTTCATCCCGGCCGATATTGCGCAAAGCTACGCCGAACACGGCGCGGCCTGCCTGTCGGTGCTGACGGACAAACAATTTTTTCAGGGTGCCCCAGACTACCTGAAACAGGCCCGTGCCAGCTGCCACCTGCCGGTGCTGCGCAAAGACTTCATGGTCGACCCGTACCAAATTTACGAGGCACGAGTGATGGGGGCAGATGCCATCCTGCTGATCGCAGCTTGCCTGGACGATGCACAAATGGCCGACATGGAAAAGCTGGCCTTCTCGCTGGGCATGGCGGTGCTGGTGGAGGTGCACGACCGCGCAGAACTCGACCGCGCGCTCAAGCTCAAAACGCCACTCATCGGTATCAACAACCGCAACCTGCGCACGTTTGAGGTGAGCCTGGACACCACGCTCGACCTGGTGCGCGCCGTGCCCGAGCTGATCGGTGGCGAGCGACTGGTGGTGGCCGAGTCTGGAATTCTGGCGGCTGCTGATGTGGCGCGGCTGCAAGACGCACAAGTGCCAGCCTTTCTGGTGGGCGAGGCCTTCATGCGCGCCGCTGACCCCGGAGAGGCCTTGTCGGCATTGTTCAAGTTGTGAGCAGTCCGGGCGTTGCACCGACGCGCCTCACCCATGCGCGATGGGCCGAGTGGCCCGTTTCCAACGATTGGCATGCGCTGACGGCGCGGTTCTTCTCCAGCGATGTGGGGAAGGTTCTGCTGGACCGACTGGGTAACCGGCTGCAGGCAGGCGCTGTCGTCTACCCCGCTGAGCCCTTGCGTGCATTGCAACTCACCCCTTTGGCAGACACACGTGTGGTGATCCTGGGGCAGGACCCCTATCACGGGCAAGGGCAAGCCGAAGGGCTGGCCTTTTCGGTGGCGCCGGGTGTGCGGGTGCCGCCGTCGCTGCGGAACATCTACAAGGAACTGCAGCGTGACTTCGGGCTTGCAATACCCAGCTCAGGATCTCTGTCGGCCTGGGCGAGCCAAGGCGTTCTGTTGCTCAACACCTGCCTCACCGTGGAAGACGGTTTGGCCGGAAGCCATGCCCGATTGGGGTGGTCGGCATTGACCAGTCTGGTTTTGGCCGCCTGCAATGCAAGCCCTCTGGGCACCGTGTTCATGCTGTGGGGTGCCCACGCACAGGCCATGCGTGGCCAGATCGACGAAACCCGTCACCTGGTGCTGACTGCCAATCATCCTTCCCCGCTGTCTGCGCTGAGGCCGCCGGTGCCGTTCATTGGGTGCGGCCACTTCAGTCTTGCCAATCGGTGGCTTGCCTCCCGAGGCCGCGAAGAAGTCAACTGGCTTGTTGACGGACACAAAACCGTGGCATAATTGCGGGCTAGCTGTGGAGAGGTGCCCGAGTGGCTAAAGGGGGCAGACTGTAAATCTGTTGGCTTACGCCTACGCTGGTTCGAATCCAGCCTTCTCCACCAACTGCATATCTGGTGAGCGTTTGGAAGCTGCAGATGCATTGCTTGCCGGTCGTGTGGCTGGCTGCAGTGGTGTCGCGGGAGTAGTTCAATGGTAGAACCTTAGCCTTCCAAGCTAATGACACGGGTTCGATTCCCGTTTCCCGCTCCAGTGTTGCAGGTTTTTTTGATGTTTTTGGTGGGCCGCCCAGTGGGTGGTCCATTGCCCATGTGGCTCAGTGGTAGAGCACTCCCTTGGTAAGGGAGAGGTCGCGGGTCCGATTCCCGCCATGGGCACCACCTTCTTTTTGTCTCGGCACACTTCTCGGAGCTGCAAAATGGGAAAAGAAAAGTTTGAACGCACCAAGCCCCACGTCAACGTGGGCACCATCGGTCACGTTGACCATGGCAAGACCACGCTGACTG
>JAIFMP010000165.1 GCA_020048405.1 Hydrogenophaga sp. | reverse complement strand
GGTACTTCACAGGTATCAGCCCCTGGTCGTGGTACATCGCCACCACCACATCGAACTCACCCGTGCGGGCGCGCATGAACACCGTGTCGGGTGCAAACGGCCCATGCACATCCAGCCCCTCACGCCTTGCCTGGGCCACAGCAGGGGCAATGGCGTCGATCTCTTCGCGGCCAAACAACCCGCCCTCCCCGGCGTGAGGGTTCAGCCCCGCCACACCCACACGCAAAGGCCGCCCCTTCAACCCCAGGGCGGGACCCAAACTGGTCTGAACAATGCGCAGCGTTTGAAACACGTTGTCAAACGTGACGGCCTCTATGGCCTGGCGCAGCGATACATGGATGCTGACCAGCACGGTTTTCAGCTCAGGGTTGGCGAGCATCATGCGCACCGGCACTTCGGCTATGGAACAGCCCCGGTGTTCAGCGGCCAGCGCCTGCAAAAACTCTGTGTGGCCCGGGTGGTGAAACCCTGCCGCGCTGAAGGCTTCTTTGTGGATGGGGGCCGTGACCACCGCAGAGGCCCGGCCACCCAACACCGCACGGGCGGCCGCCGCAATGCAGTCCGCCGCTGCCGCACCCGCCTGGGCGCTGACGTGTCCGAATGGGGGCAAAGCCGCTGGTGTACACGATGTACAGGCCTGCCACACCGGCACACAGCGAGGTGGCACTTGGGCACCATCGGCAGGGCTGTCCAGCACGGCCACCGGCAGCAGGCCACCCACCACGCGCGCGGCGCGCTGCAGTGTGGCCACATCGCCCGCCACCACGCAACCAGCCATGTCGCCAGGTGCATCGCGAAAGGCTTTGGCGATGATTTCGGGGCCAATGCCCGCCGGGTCCCCCTGGGTGATGAGGATGGGCAGTGCTGTCATGCTGGGTTGTCTATGTCGATGAATGTGTGGCGCACGCCCAATGTGTGCGCCAGGTGTTCGCCCACCGCCTGCACACCGTAGCGTTCGGTGGCGTGGTGCCCACACGCCAGGTAGCCCACGCCGCACTCGCGGGCGTAGTGCGCCTGGGGCTCGGAAATTTCGCCGGTGATGAACACGCTGGCCCCGGCGGCAATGGCCGGCTCGAAATACGACTGCGCCCCACCGGTGCACCAGGCCACGGTGCCCAGTGGCTGCTCGTTGTTGCCCACACAGGTCACGGCGCGACCGAGGCGTTGGCTCACGTGTGCGGCCAATGCGCCGAGGGTGATTGGGCCGCCTGCTTCTATGCTGCCCAGGCAACCCAGGTTCTGATCACCGAAGCGGGCTTCCAGGCCGTCAAAAATCCGCAGCCCTAGCACTCGGGCCAGTTGTGCGTTGTTACCCAAAGTGGGATGGGCGTCCAGCGGCAAATGGTAGGCCAGCAGGCTGATGTCGTTGGACATCAGCATCTTGATGCGGCGGTGCAACCAGCCGGTGATGCGCCCCTCGTACCCGCGCCAGAACAGCCCGTGGTGCACGAGCACGGCATCCGCACGAACCTCGGCAGCCGCTTCAATCAGCGCCAGACTGGCGGTCACGCCGGTAACGATGTGGGCCACCCGTGGCCGACCCTCCACCTGCAAGCCGTTGGGGCCGTAATCTTTGAACAGATGGGGAGACAACAGGCCATTGAGCTGGCCGACCAGATCGGTCAGCTGTAAACCTGTGTCGGTGGTCAGGGCCATGCTGGGTAGGGGTGCTGTCATGTGTGCACCCATTTTGCCAGTGGCCCTCGGGGCTTACTTTTCGCCAGCGGCTTCCGACTCAGCCATCTTGCGCTGGAAGAAACTGTAGAACCAGTATGATGCCGGCAATGCTGAACAGGCCGTAATCGGTCGAGAACAAATCCACCAGGGCTTTCATGGCGACTCCTTGTTTTGAAAAGACAGACCGCCATTGCACCCCTTCCGCCACCCGCTCCCATTGACCCAAGTCAACAAACGCCCGCTGAACCGACATACCACCTGCAGTATTTGCGCATTGCCGACATTTGTGCTGTGTGACGTGAAAGACAATTGGGCATGTCCCAGTACTTTGAAGTTCACCCTGACAACCCCCAAGTGCGCCTGTTGAAACAGGCTGCCAACCTGCTCGCCAAAGGGGGTGTGCTGGCCGTGCCCACCGACTCCAGCTATGCCCTGGTGTGCCACCTTGACGACAAAGCCGCCGCTGACCGGCTGCGCCGCATCCGTGGGGTGGACGACAAACACCACCTGACCCTGCTGTGCCGCGACCTGAGCGAACTGGCCAGCTATGCCCGCGTGGACAACCGGCAGTACCGGCTGCTGAAACTGGGCACACCGGGTGCCTACACCTTCATTCTGGAAGCCAGCAAAGAGGTGCCCCGCCGCGTGAGCCATCCCTCGCGCAAAACCATTGGGCTGCGTGTGCCCGCACACACGGCGCTGCAAGAACTGCTGGTGGTTCATGGCGGGCCACTGCTGGCCACCACGCTCATTCCCCCGGGTGAAACCGAAGCTCTGAACGACCCGCAGGACATACGCGAGCGCTTTGAACACGACCTGGCCGGCGTGATCGACGCTGGGGCCTGCGCACTGGAACCCACCACCGTGGTCGATCTGACCCCCATGGACAAAGGCGAAGACCCGGTGGTGTTGCGGGTGGGGGCTGGGCCACTCAAAGCCTTGGGCATTGGGGGCTGAACATCAGCGCTGCGGGTCGTCCACCGCCCCCGCCAACACCGCCTCAGCCCACACCTGCCGCACAAACCGCTGGTCCAGCACCGCCCACAGCAACACCGGCATCAGCGGCGTGAGCATCAAGAAACCAAACTGGTAACCGTAGGCAATCACTTCTGCCACCCAGCGTGGCAGCCCGGTTTGTGCCCACACCTCAGTGCCACTTGTCAGCAAAGCCTCGCGCAGCCACCGGAAACACATGCTGATGGCCTGTGAGGGCACCAGAATGACGGTACCCAATGCCATCTTGGCCCACATCCGTTCAGAGCGTGAGGCCAGCAGCAAGGCCCAGAACAGGGCCAGCCCGTAGCCGTAGGTGCGGTAGTTCACCTCTGGCACCATGTCTGCCATCACCATGCGCCCGTTGTGCGGCACGAACACGTGCAAGGTGGTCAGCAGGGTGCCCACGGTGTCGTGCTGTTCGTAGCCTGTGGCCCAGCCGAAGGTGAGTTGCATCAGTTCACCCGCTGCGGCAATGACCGGTACCGCCAGCCAGGGTGCGAGGTAGTACCAGGGGATGATGAGCACCAGCAGCGCAACGATGCTGGTCAGCAAGAACTTGCCCAGGCGGCTGGTGGTCACGGTGTGGCGGTCTGTGGGGTCACGGCCAAGCCAGCCCCGGCGTGCCTGGCCACCGAGCGCATCCACAGCAGCCACACCACCAGCACGTCGAGCATGATGAGGGCTTGCCACAGGTACAGGTGGGCGAAGTCAAACACCTCTTTGTTCCAGATGTTCAGGTAGTACAGGCTGATGACGCGCAGCAGGTTGGCTGCTTGCACGGCTGCAATGCCAATGGCCATGCCCACCAGCTTGAATTTCCACGGCGCTGGAAACGCCACCATGCCTGCGATGAGGATGATGGCTGCCTCTACCCCGTTGCAACCGGCTTCGATGGACACACCCATGCCGGTTGCCTGACTTTGCAGGATTCGGCCGTGGCTGATGACGTCGTCATCGAACGCTGTCATCAGCCAGGCGCTCATGTGGGCCAGGCCGTTGGTCCACGGGGTGATGACTGCGGCCTGCACGGCATTGAGCATTTCAAGGCCGAACAGTACTGCCACCACGGTGACGAAGAGCAGGAGGAAGCGGGTCACAAGGTCAGTTTCCGGAAACGGGGGCCAACGTCAGACGTCAACCCAGGGGATCAGTCAGCACGTCTCCTCAAAGTCAGGAAAGTGGCCAGCGCCATCAGAGCGGCCAGCAGCATCAGCGCCCATTGGCTCAGCGTGGGCACACCGGCAATGCCTGCACCTCCACCCACGCCGGGGCCGCCGGGGTCGGTGATCTGGCCTACGGTGGCATTGCTGTCGCCCTGGCCGTTGTCGGTCACGCTGTAGGTGATGGTATTGCCTGCAACGGTGGCCGGGTGTACGTACCAACTCGCCGGATTGCCCGCCGTGGCCGGGCCGTATTTCCAGAACTGTGTGCCTGCTGGCAACGCACTGGGGTAGGTCAGCGTGACGGTGATGGTGCCGCCCGCCGTGCAACTGGGCGTGGTGGTGAAGTTCACCACCCCGTGCGGTAAGGTCACGCCTGCGGGGGGTGTGGCACCCACGCTGTTGGCGCTTTGGTAAGCCACGCTGCCCAGTGCACAGGTGGCACCGCCACCGGCCACGGCGGTGGTGACGTTGCCCGGCCCGCTGCTGCCACTGGGTGCTGGCGCGGTGTAGCTGCTGGTGCCCACCGAATCAAAAGAAGCCAAAGACTGTCCACTGCGCACAAGACGAACGAAGTAGCCGATGCTGGTCTTGCCTCTGGCGCCGGTGTAGCCGTTGGAGAAAAGGACGGTCCACGCGAAGTCCGGTTGGGCAGCGTAAGTGGTGGATGACCAAAAGTAACCGAATGTGGGCGTATCGGGAGACGCTGCGCCGTCAATGGTGGCACCGCTGGCCACGCTCAGGTCCACCAGGCTTTCCAGCTCGTTCACATTGGGCAGCCGCCAGTCGGTGTGGCCCAGGTGGGCGGCGGAGTTGCGAGCGGTCACCTGCGCCAGTGCTTCAGCCCAGGTGTAGGAGTTGACCGTACCGTTGCAAGTCGCCCCACTGCGGCCCAGCACGCAGCGGTCCCACACCAAGCCGGTGGTGGTGTCGGTGACGGTGCCGTCGGCGTTGACGGTGTAGGCCGCCTGGGCCAGGGGCGCGGCACACAGGGCCAGCAGCAGCACAAAACGATTGAATAAAACCATGGCAATGCCTTTTTTCAAAACAATGGGGGTTGGGCCCGCCTGCTGGGGCTGGCCTACGCCAGTGGCTGTGCCAGGGCGGTTTTCCAGACGGGCAATTGACGGTGATGACTCATGACGTCAGGCGAAGAAACAAAAATGAGCAATCACTGTCCGCTGCGCACAAGACGAACGTAGTTGTCGACGGTCTTGAGGTCGGCGCCGGTGTTGCCGGTGTTGCCGGTGTTGCCGCTGTCGAAATTGACGACCCACGCGCCGGTCGGGGAGGGCGCATAGGTGTCACGGCTCCAGTACCAGCTGCTTTGCGTGTTGGGGAGGTAGGTGGCATCGACCAAAGGGCCGCTGGCCAGGCCGTAGTGCACGATGCCCAGCAGCTCGCGCCGCGTGGGCAGGCGCCAGTCGGTGGCACCGCACAGCCCGGCGGAGTTGACGGCGGCGATGTAGTTGCTGGTGTTGCACTGGTTGTTGTAGGGCGCCGCCGACAGGCTGCCGCCGCAAGTGTCGGTGCCCACGTTGCCTGCGTTGCCGCCGTTGTCACTGGTGAAGTACCACCGGTACATGTGGGCGCTGCTGCGCAGGCCGGCGGTGGTTTTGACTTCCCACACCAGGCCGGTGACGTTGTCGCGGGTGCAGGCCCAGTCGGTGGGGTTGGTGCCCAGCGCGGCGCTGGCGGCCAGGGCGGTGCCGTTGTTGGCTATTTTGGTGAAGTCAAAACCCGCTGCGCCCGCGCCGGTTTTGGTGAGCGCGCCGCCCGCCGCGTCGCGGCCGTAGCGCCCGTCCTGGTGGGGGCGGGTGCCTGCGTTACCGGCAGTCGCCGCGTCACAGGCCACGGCGGCATCGGCAGCGTTGTAGCAGCTGGTTTGGCCGGTGTCGTTCAAACGCCCGGTTTGGGCCTGGGCGGGCAACACGGTGAAAAGGCACATGGCCGCACTGGCCAGCAACACTACGCGCATACGCAACACTCCAAAAGCAAAAAGGCCGCCGTGCGCAAAGCGCAGGGCGGCCCAGGGGGTCAGTGGGAAAGAAAAGGGATTAGCGGCGGCTCGGCTCGGCTCGGCTCGGCTCGGCTCGGCTCGGCAAACATGTTGGGGCAATCATGCGTGGCATGGGCTGCGGGATAGTTTGTATGGGGTTTGAGAACGGATGGGCATTGCAGCTTTGGCGGCCCCCTAGCCTGACAGCGCTGTGTATGGTAGCCGCGACACCGAACTTGCGGCATCGGGCTGTGGCACCCCTGCAACACAGGGTGCACACGGGCAGACACGCGGCGCAATGGAGGCGAGTCGCAACGAACAATCCGTTTGCGCTGACCGAATCAGACAGATCTGCGATCAAAGGACAGATGCCGACAGATGCAAAAAGCTCAGCCCGGCAAAGCGTTTGAAGTCGGCATCAAAAGACACCAGGCGGCACGGGTTTGCTTGAGCAAAGGCGGCCAGGTAAGCGTCTGTCCACAGCCGGTGTACAAACGCACTGTTTGTACTCAAACCCTCGAAATGGGTGTCGGTGCCTGCGGGCTCTGCCAGCAGACACACCACGGGCATTGTCAAAAACTGGCGGTATGTGGCCCAGGCTTCCTCAGGGCTCAGGGGGTTTTGCATGACTTGGGCGTGCGTACTCAGCCGCAAAAAACCCAACATGGTGACGCGGCAAAAAGCCAATTTGTCGGCAGCCTCGTGCTCCCAGTAATGGCGCGCGCGGGTGTGGTGTGCGTGGCGTTCATCCACCAGTGCCAGCCACACGTTGATGTCAGGCAAGTCCATCATGCGGTGTGGCTGTTTTGCCTCAACACCGTTTGGAGTTGTATGAGGTCTTGGTTGTCAAGCAGGTGGTGAAGTTGCGCGTTGCTCAGCGCCGGGGTCACGCTGCCATCGGCCTTGCGGGCAATGGGGATGGGTGGCCGCATCCGCAATGAGCCCGCATCTGGCACGTCGGGGCCTGATGCCAGCCCGCGCTCGATGTACTGGGTCACCAGTGTTTTGAGCTTCAAGCCACTGAGCGCGGCCTGGGCCTTGAGACGGCGAAAGGTTTCGTCCGGGAGGTCGAGTGTGGTACGCATAAAAACATTTTTGCACATAAGCACAAAAAACCAAACAGGCAATCAAGCACCGTCTGGGACAATGCCGCCCATGGACTTTGCCAACCTGATTCAAACCGTTGCCATTTACGCCTTGCCGGTGGTGTTTGCCATCACCCTGCACGAGGCCGCGCACGGTTACGCCGCGCGCCACTTTGGCGACAACACGGCCTACATGATGGGGCGCATCACGCTCAACCCCATGAAACACATCGACCCGCTGGGCACCATCCTGATGCCGCTGGTGCTGTACTTCGCCACGTCGGGCGCGTTTCTGTTCGGCTACGCCAAACCCGTGCCGGTGAATTTTGGCCGCCTGCGCAACCCCAAACGCGACATGGTGTGGGTGGCCCTGGCTGGGCCTGGGGCCAATCTGGTGCAGGCCATTGCCTGGACGGCGGCGGCTTACTTCATGGTGGCATCGGGCGTGGAAGAGCGCTTTTTTCTGGGCATGGCCAAGGCGGGCATCCTCACGAACCTGGTGATGTTTGCGTTCAACCTATTCCCCCTGCCCCCGCTGGACGGCGGGCGCATTCTGGTGGGCCTGCTGCCCATGCGGGCGGCGCTGGCGGTGTCGCGTGTGGAGCCCTACGGGTTTTTCATCGTCATGGCGCTGGTGGTATCGGGCGTGGTGGGTGGGCTGTGGCTGCAGCCGCTGATGGCGGTCACGTCAGGCGCCATCGAGCTGCTGCTGAGCCCGCTGCGTGCTGTGCTTTTTTGAATAGCTTCAAAACCATACCCATCAAGCGGTAGAGGCATATTTTTCTTATATTTTTAGTTCCATGACCGTTCAACGCGTACTCACCGGCATCACTACTTCAGGCACCCCACACCTGGGCAACTACGTGGGGGCTGTGCGCCCTTCGGTGCAGGCCAGCACCCGGCCTGGAGTGCAGAGCTTTTACTTCCTGGCCGACTACCACGCCCTCATCAAAACCGGCGACCCGGCGCGGGTGCAGCGCTCCACGCTGGAAATTGCCGCCACCTGGCTGGCAGCTGGCCTGGACCCCGAGCGCGTGGTGTTCTACCGCCAGTCTGACATTCCCGAAATTCCCGAGCTGACCTGGTTCCTGACCTGCGTCACCGGCAAAGGCGTGCTCAACCGCGCGCACGCCTACAAAGCCAGCGTGGACAAAAACACCGCTGCTGGCACAGAACCCGACGATGGCGTGACCGCAGGCCTGTTCATGTACCCCGTGCTGATGGGGGCCGACATTCTGATGTTCAACGCCCACCAGGTGCCCGTGGGGCGCGACCAGATCCAGCACATTGAAATGGCGCGCGACATGGCCGCCAGCTTCAACCACCTGTACGGCGAACACTTCACCCTGCCCGAAGCCGCCATCGACGACAACGTGGCCACCCTGCCCGGGCTGGATGGCCGCAAGATGAGCAAGAGCTACGACAACACCATTCCGCTGTTTGTCCCCCGTGATCAGCTCAAAAAGCTGGTCATGGGTCTGCTGACCGACTCACGCACGCCGGGTGAACCCAAGAGTACCGAAGGCAGTGCGTTGTTCCAGATTTACCAGGCCTTTGCCACCCCTGAAGAAACCGAAACCATGCGCCAGGCCTTTGCCACCGGCATTGCCTGGGGAGACGCGAAGCAGCAACTGTTTGAACGCCTGGACGCCGAGATTGCCCCCATGCGTGCCGCCTACGAGCACTACATGACCCACCCCGACGAGGTGGAGCGCATCCTGCTGGCCGGTGCCGCGAAGGCCCGCGCCATTGCCACCCCGTTCACCCAACAGCTGCGCCATGCCGTGGGTCTGCGCCACCTGGCGTCCGGGGCCACACCGGCCAAAGCCGAGAAAACGGCCAAAGCTGCCCTGGCAGCGTTCAAGCAGTACCGCGAAAAAGACGGCTTGTTCTATTTCAAGCTGGCCGACGCCAGCGGCCAACTGCTGCTGCAAAGCACTGGCTTTGACCAGCCCAAGGCTTGCGGCGCAGCCATCGCACGCTTGCAGGCGGAAGGCAGTGCTGCGCTGGAGCCTCTGGGCCAGAGCCTGTTGCCCGGCGTGACAACTGACACGCTGGATGGTGCGATGGCAGCCCTGCGCGACGCCAAGGGCTGATGTCGCTGTCAGCCCCCGGGGGACTTGAAACGCCCTGCCGGGGCTCCAATTGCGGGGGCCGCCCACCACAAGGCCCTGCGCCCACCCTGCATGCCACCTGAACTTGTTTTTGCCGCACTGGGCCTGGTGCTGGCCGCGGCATTGGCGCTGTACCCTGCCTGGCAGCGCAGGCGGCACGGGCAACTGCGTCGGCGGCCATTCCCCAGCGGGTGGCGCAAGCTGCTGCGCCAGCGTTTCCCGCTGTACAACCACCTGCCCCCACCTCTGCAGCAGCGACTGCAGGGCATGGTGCAGGTGATGGTCGCTGAGGTGCCTTTTGTGGGCTGTCAGGGCCTGTCGGTTACCGACGACATGCGGGTGTTGGTGACCGCGCAGGCCTGCGTTCTGGTGCTGGAACGGCCCGGAGGAGGCCCCCCTTACCCCGGCCTGCGCCAGGTGCTGCTGTACCCAGGCCCTTTTGTGGTGCAAGCCGAGCACCACAACCCAGGCGGCGTCGTCAGCCAGGGGCGCGAGGTTCGCCTGGGCGAATCGTGGCAACACGGCCAGGTGGTGCTGTCCTGGCCCGACGCCCTGGCCGGTGCGAAAGCGGGCGTGTGGGGGGGCATGGTGCTGGACCCCAGCGCTCACAACGTGGTGTGGCACGAGTTTGCCCACCAGCTCGACCAGGAAACCGGCCCCGCCAACGGCGCACCCGCGCTGCGGCCCGGCCAGTCACAGCGCACTTGGGCGGCCGTGTTCAAACGCGAATATGAAGACCTGCGCTGGCTCGCCGATGCTGGCCAGCCGACGCTCATCGACCCCTACGGAGCCTCTGCACCGGAAGAGTTTTTTGCGGTGGTGACAGAAGCATTTTTTCTGGCTCCCCATGCGTTGCAGGGACAGCACCCGGCGCTTTATGAGCAGCTGGAGCGCTTTTATCAGCTCATGCCACACACCTGGAAATAAGCTGCGGCCCAGGAAGATCAGTCTCGAATCTGACTAGCACAAGTCTTGCTTCCCATCTCTGTTGGATCAACAGAGCCAATGGCCATCAACTGGAGACAGACATGTCATCCCCGACAACAGACACTCGCCGTTTGCTCCGTTACATGCCGAGCGTACAGCGCCAGCAGAATGATTTGAGGCTTGTAGAGGCAGCATGGGACAGCCTGGCGCTGCTGTCTTCCTTGTCGCCCATCACATCACGCACCTCTTCCGGCAACGACTTGGGCCGAGCCCGCAAGGATTTTTCTGCGTTGTCAGCCGAAATGGTGCATGGTCTGACCAAAGAGGCCATGTCCAATGTGGTGCATGACCTCAACAGCAAGGCGCAGGTGGGCATCGACATACTGGTCCGTAACTTGTTTGAGCGCACAGCAGACATCGGCTTTCTTGCGACTGACGAAGTCCTGACCCGGTACGTGTCAACCTTGGGCGGGAGCGCGGTTGCTCCGCCGACTCGGTCAGAGGTGGAGCAACGGCTCGCCGACTACACCTCGTATTACTCTGTTTACCGGAGTGTTCAGGTCTTTGACAGTGCATTGAGCCCTGTGGCACAACACGGCAACCACCGTCTGGACACTGATCGTCCACTTGCAGCGGCTGACGCCCATTTCTTGACTAGAGTGCTTCATTCCGACGCCGCCTACACTGAGTATTACGGTTTGCTGCCGTTTCTCGATGAAAAGACCCACAGCCTGGTCTACGCCAAACGGCTGTTGGACGGTCAAACACCCGTGGGGGTGCTGTGCCTGCAGTTCCGCATGGATGACGAGTTGCCGAACCTATTCGATGTGCTCTTGGACGACGGGCGCAACACCGCGATTGTGCTGGCGCTGCTCGATGAAGAACATCGCGTCATTGGCTCCAGCGACGCCTTGCAACTTCCCGCCGGATGGAAGATGCCGCCCCCAGACAAAAGCGCAGGTATCGGCAACGTGATCCGACACATGGGACGTGAATACTTGGCGTGCCACGCAAGCGGACAAAGCTTCGAGGGCTACTCGGGCCCGCGCTGGTCGGGTTTGGCGGTAGTACCGCTGGATCTGGCATTTGAGCAGGCCGATGAAACGCCCGTGTCGTCCCCGCTGATGGAAGAGGTGGCAGGGCACAACGAGTTTCTGAGCGGCGACCTGCAGAAAATACCGGAGCGGTCGACGGCCATTCAAACGGCTCTAGAACGCTCGGTGTGGAATGGACTGTTGGACGTCAACCGTGTGGAGGTAACCGGAGACATGGGGCAAAGCGACATCCAGTTTGCCAAAACCCTTTTGTCTGAAATTGGCAGCACCGCGCAAAAAACAGCGCGGGCATTTGCCAGCGCTCTGCACGACCTGCACCGTGTGGTCACACATGCCATGGTCGGGGATGCGCAGCACCGAGCGACGATGGCCATGCAGATCCTCGACCGCAATCTGTACGAGCGGGCCAACGACTGCAGGTGGTGGGCGCTGACACCCTCGCTGGTGCGTGCATTGCAGTCAAATACCCAAAGCGTAGCTGAGGCGACAAAGACACTCAGCCACATCAACGACCTTTACACGGTGTACAGCGGTATCGTCCTGTACGACCAGCACGGGCATGTGGTTGCGGTTTCCCGCCAGCACCTAGAGCACCTGCTGGGCCAGCCACTGGACGAGCCATGGGTGAAGCGCTCGCTTGGCTTGGACATGCACCGCTATACGGTCAGCGAGTGGACATACACGTGCCTGCAACCTGAAGGAAAGACGTTTGTGTACGCGGCAGTTCTGCGCGATCCGGAGCAATCAGCCAGACCCTTGGGCGGCATAGGGCTGGTGTGGAACAGCGGCTCGCAACTGGGGTCCATTCTGCGCGACTGCGCTGCGGGCAGCGACCCAAAAGATTCGTTTGTGTTATGTGATACCACGGGGAACGTCGTCCAAGCGCAAGGACAAAGTTGCGCTGAGCGCAGCCTACGCACCGCCATGAGCGCGACCCGCGATTTGCCAACAGGTGAAACCATTGCAGATCTGGACGGTACTCTCTACGGTGTGGGCGCTTCCCTGGGTGTGGGGTACAGGGAGTTTCGCGCAAAAGACGGGTACAACCACGGACTGCAATGTGCAGTGTTGCACCACCTGTGTACACGTCAGCCGCACAGCAAAGACTGGCGCGGCCTGAAGGTATCCAGGTCGCCCGGCAGACACGACGCAGACAGCATTGTCCGGCTGGCTTCATTCACTGCGAGTGGGCACTGGTTGAGTATTCACGGGGAATCGGTGCTGTTCGCTGCCCCTGACACCCAAATTCTCAGCGCAACGCACTTGAAACACCCCATGGTTGGTATGGCCCAGATCAACGACAGGGTCTACCCTGTGTTGGACCTGCGCTGCGCTATCGTGGGAACGCAAGCCGCCAACTCGATCAGCCGTGCAATGGACGTGACCCGCCAGATGATTGTGATTCGCGTGCCATTGCAAGCAGGTGACCACGCTGATGTGGCAGTGCGTATAGACACGTTGACCGCCATACTGGAGGTTGACAGCAGAAGCATGCAGCGCATGTCTCAGCCAGCCACGGGCATGGTCGATCAGGTGGTTGGTGTGAACATGGAAGGCATCAACCTGCAAAACAACGATGGAGCAAGGCAAATGCTGCTGATGGTTGTATCCCGAGCCTGGCTGCAGCAATGTGCTCAAGGAGCGCAGGGCATGACACTGGCTCAAGACCTCGGCGCACTGACAAACCACTGACATCGGCTGACCAAACCCTCAAGAGGCTCTACACGACCCGGCCTTACAGCTTCACTGCTCAATGCGTGGCGCAGCCACCCTGACCGTGAAACAGGTACCCTGGGCTTTGGCACTGCTGACGTCGATCTGCCCCTGGTGTGCTGCAACCGCCTGTTTGACGATGGTCAGCCCCAGGCCAGTGCCAGAAATCTGGCCCACATTGCGCCCCCGGTGGAACGGCTCGAACAGCTTGGGCACATCTTGCTCGTCGATGCCAATGCCTTGGTCGCGCACCACCAGGCACAGGTGGAGGGGCTCAGACGACACGGTCACTTCAACCACCCCTCCCTGGCGTGAATACTTCAAAGCATTCGACACCAGATTGCCCAACATCTGCCGCCATAAACCCTCGTCGAGCAGGTGCTGAATACCGTCAGGGGGCAGCTTCAGTTGGGTCTGCACCGCGTGGTCCGCACCGCGCTGCCTGATGGCGGAATGCACTTCATCCACCACCGAACGGCACAGCGCTGCGACGGGATGCGGGCTCGGGTTGCACTGCAGTGGACCGGCTTCTGCCTGCCCAACCTGCAGCAGGTTCTCAAGCATCCGCGTCATGCGGCCGACCGCGCCTTGGATTTTCTGCAGCGCCTCCAACCGCTCCTCAGGGGCCAGCCGATCGGCATAGTGGAGCAGCAGATCGGCCGAGCTGCTGATGGACGCCAATGGCGTGCGAAATTCATGCGACGCCATGGCCACAAAACGCGCCTTCAGGTCGTTCAGTTCTTTCTGGCGGTGAAGGGCGTCGCGCTGGGATAACTCTGCCTGAATGCGCTGCGTGGCATCGACGGCAAACAGCAAGGTCGCAGGCGTGTGCTCCCAGTCGATGACCGCTCCCGACACCTCCAGGTGTCGCACCTCACCGGTTTCCGTGAGCACGCGAATCCCTTCGATCGGCGCCACGCCGGCACCGCTGAGGCGCAGGGCCTGGCGCTCGCGGGCCAGCGGAACATCGTCCGGGTGCACACACGCCAGAAACGGCTCAGACAGCAAAAAGGCCTGGCTGCGACCGACGATGCGCGACATGGCTGGGTTGACGAACACCATGCGCTCGTTCTGGATCACCACCACACCCACGCCCAGGTTCTCGAACACAGAGCGGTAACGGGCTTCCGACTGGCGCAAGGCATCCAGCGCCTGGTGGCGCTCGATAGCACTGCCAAACTGGTTGGCCACAAACGACAACACATCGGCATCGGAGTCCGTGTAGGGGTTTCCGGTCTCGTAGCACTGAACCACCAGAGCTCCACCGGTGGTTCCCCGCAGTTGCATGGGCACACCCAGCCAGCCTGAAAAACTCAGGTCTCCCGTGGCCTCTGTGATCTCGCCCGACGCCTGCAGGCCACGAAAACGCGCCGTGTCAATGAGCTGCGGCCTCTCGGTGCGCAACACATACTCGGTCAGGCCACGGCGCAACGGCACGCCGTTGCACTGCATGGTGTCACCGTCTTTCTCGTCAACGTAGTACGGAAAGTCCAGCGTCTGGTTGTCGGGGTTGTAGAGGCAAACATAGAAGTTTCGCGCGTAGACCAGTTCACCCAACAACTGATGAGTGGCCTGCAGAAACTCGAAAAAGCTCAACCCGGCCGTGGCCCTCTCGGCAATGCGGTAGAGCACACGGTGCAGGGCGTCACCCGTCTGAACCAGGTGGGCATTGGCTGTTGCTGAAGGGTGATGAAAGGGCATGAAACTGGCACAGGGTGTCGGCAAACCAAATGGTCGCACCTTTTGCCAACGCCGACCACTGCTTTGAGCCTCGAAGCCGGGCTGGGCTGCTGCTATCGTATGGCTGATCTGCCACCTCACCCAGCCCCAAGTGGACACTTGACCGTGACACCCGACCAGCTATCCCAATCACTGACCCAACTGGGCATGACCCAGGCAGACTACGCCCGGTTGATCGACGTGAGCCAAAAGACGGTGTGGATGTGGGTGTCGGGCCGCACACCTGTGCCCAAACTGGCCAGCGAACACCTGAACCTGCTGCTGGAGCTTGACAACCTCCACCGGCGAGCCATGGGCCGCCTGAAGCCCGAGACAGATTCTGGTCAGTAACGCAGAGTGAGTTGAACAAAAACTGCCACCGAATAACCAACCAACTTGTGGTTCAGCGGCATATGCTGCGCTATATTGGATTTTCGTATTCACCACATCACCAAGCGAAAGGGATGACCATGAGATACCTGTCACGCACGTTAGCTGCTGCCGGCACACTGTTGTTTGCATCCGCAGTTGCAGCCCAAACGGTGTACAACACTGTGCCTTCGGACGATGTCCAGTATCGACAGTGCCTGCGCTATGCCGCCAGCCTTTACGAGGGTGGCAAAGAACCCAGCCCCATCAAGGGTCAGACCAAGGAACAGGCTTGGTGCACATGCCTCTGGAACGAAACCCCCGATGAATTCAGTGGAAACTTGGTCAAGTTCTCTGAATCTGCAAAGGGCAAACGCGTAAATAAAATTTGCGAGGCTTACTCGAACTGGAGTGATTGAAGACGGTACGGTTGGCATCCAGCCGCTTTACTTGCACATCACTTACAGCACGTGACACCACAAATAAAAAACCCGCACCATTTCTGATAGCGGGTTTTCTATATTTGGTGGCGGAGAAAGAGGGATTCGAACCCTCGGTACAGGAGAACCTGTACGCCGGATTTCGAATCCGGTGCATTCGACCACTCTGCCATCTCTCCGGGGTGATCTTTTGAAGAGCCGCGATTCTAGCAGCGGGGCACTGGCAAAACCTGTGTTCAGGCCTTCAGCAGCGCCACACCGCCCATGTAGGGGCGCAGCACCTCAGGCACGGTGATGCTTCCGTCGGCGTTCTGATAGTTTTCCAGCACAGCCACCAGTGCGCGGCCCACGGCCAGACCTGAACCATTCAGGGTGTGCACCAGCTCGTTTTTGCCCTGCGCGTTCTTGAAGCGGGCCTGGAGTCGACGGGCCTGAAAAGCCTCGCAGTTGCTGACCGAGCTGATTTCGCGATAGGTGTTCTGCGCGGGCACCCACACCTCCAGGTCGTGCGTGCGGGTGGCGCCAAAACCCATGTCGCCCGTGCACAGCACGATGACGCGGTAGGCCAGATCCAGCTTCTGCAGCACGGCCTCGGCGTGGCCCGTCATGGCGTCCAGCGCCTCGTGGCTTGTGTCGGGGTGGACGATTTGCACCATTTCCACTTTGTCGAATTGGTGCTGGCGGATCAGGCCACGCGTGTCGCGCCCGGCGCTGCCAGCTTCGGAGCGAAAGCATGGGGTATGCGCGGTCAGCTTGATGGGCAAATCGGCCTCGGCCAACACGGTGTCACGCACAAAGTTGGTCAGCGTCACCTCGCTGGTGGGAATGAGGTACAGCGCGGTGTTGTCTGGCTGCTCTTCGCCGTCCTGACCGCCCTTTTTGGCGGCAAACAGGTCACCTTCAAATTTGGGCAACTGGCCGGTGCCGCGCAGGGTGTCGCCGTTGACGATGTACGGCGTGTAGCACTCGGTGTAGCCGTGTTCGTTGGTTTGCGTGTCCAGCATGAACTGGGCGAGCGCGCGGTGCATCCGTGCAATCGGGCCCTTCATCACGGTGAAACGGGCCCCGGCCAGCTTGGCGCCGGTTTCAGGGTCCAGGCCCAGGGGCAGGGCCAGATCAACGTGGTCTTTGGGCTCAAAACCCAGCGCTTCGGGTGAACCGCCAAAACCTGTTTTCGGGCTCCAGCGGCGCAGCTCCACGTTGCCCGATTCATCGGCACCCACGGGCACGCTCTCGTGCGGCAGGTTGGGCACGGCCAGCAGCAGGGCGGACAACTCGGACTGGATTTGCTCCAGCCGCGTGGCCGATGTTTCCAGTTCAACCTTGGCGGCACCCACCTGCGCCATGACGGCATCGGCCTCGGCGTGCTGGCCTTTGGCCTTCAGTCCGCCGATTTGTTTGGACAAGGCATTGCGCTGGGCTTGCAGCTCTTCAGTGCGCACCTGCAGGGTTTTCCGCTCGGTTTCCAGCGCGGTGAAAGCGGCCACGTCCAGGTAGGGCTGGGGGGTTTTGCGGGTGTTCAGGCGGGCCTCGACTTGGGCCAGGTCTTTGC
>JAIFMP010000097.1 GCA_020048405.1 Hydrogenophaga sp. | reverse complement strand
CCCGTGTGGTCAAGGCCTTCAACACCACCGGCGCTGAAAACATGGCAGACACCCGCTACCCGCAGGCCGCGCCCATGATGCCGGTGTGTGGGGACGATGCCGATGCGCGCAAGCGCGTGATGGCATTGGCCACGCTGATCGGCTTTGATGCCGTGGACATGGGACCGCTGATGGCAGCGCGTTACCTGGAGCCTTTTGCGATGACCTGGATTCACCTGGCCTTCCGCCAGGGTTATGGGCGCCAATTCGCATTCGCGCTGCTGCGGCGCGGTTGACGAGGCTCCGACATGTCAGCTGCACCTATTCAGGGCGATGTGCCCGTTCATGCACACGGCCGCAAGGCCACCTGGTTTGAACTGTTTTTTGACTTGGCCTTTGTCGTGGCGGTGGCACAGCTCTCGGGTGCCTATGCCCACCACTACGACCTGGGGGGCGTGGCGGTGTTTGCCTGGGCGTTTCTGGCCATGTGGTGGTGCTGGCTGGGCCACACCTTTCACGCCACACGGTTTGACCTGGACCTTCCCCGCCAGCGTCTGGTGGGTTTTGCACAGGTTGCGGCGGTGTCGCTCATCGGCTACGGTGCATCGGCCCCGCTGGACGAACGGGCGTGGGCCTTCGGTGGGGGCATTGCGTTGTTCAAGTTGCTTCTGGCACTCGCCCATGTGGCAGAGCGGCGGTGGAGCGGTGCGGCGGGTTTGATCCGCGTGTACACCGCGCTTTACGGCGCACAGGCCTTGTTATGGCTGACGGGCATTGGCCTGCCTGGACCGCTGAGTTGGACTTGCTGGGGCTTGGCCCTGGCGCTCGACCTGATGTCACCGTGGATGGTGGCTCGGTATACAGCGACCGTGCCCCCGCACCCCGAGCACCTGCCCGAGCGCTTTGGCCTGTTCACCATCATCCTCTTGGGCGAGGGGCTGGCATCGGTGGTGCACGCCCTCGATCATGGCGAGCACCTGCACGGCTCGTCTGTCAGGGCCGCAGTGGTCGGCGCAGTGATCAGTTTTGGGTTGTGGCAGGCGTACTTTGACCGCGTGAAAGGGCATGGCGAGCGCCATGTGTCCAACGCCGCTGCCGGCAAGCGCCTGCGGCTGTGGGCGTATGCCCACGTGCCGCTGTACATGGGCATTGCCAGCCTGGCCGCAGGCAACGTGGCGCTGGCAGCACCGGGTGCGCTGCAGCTTGAGAGCGCCGGTATGTACCTTGGCGGCCTCATGCTGGCGGGATTGGGCCTGTTGTTGTTGGGGCGTGCAGGCAGCAAACCAGCCACTTAGACATGCGACGGACACCCCATCAGCCATTGCCGTAGTGGTAGCGAAGCTGGGCAATGTCCAGCATGCCGTCGTGAACGCGGTACACGATGCGGTGCTCATCGTTGATGCGGCGCGACCACCAGCCTGCCAGGTGGTGCTTCAAGGGTTCAGGTTTTCCGATGCCAGCAAAGGGTTCGCGCTGGATGGCTTTGACCAGCTCGTCGATGCGCCTCACAAATGCTTTGTCGGTGGCTTGCCAATACAGGTAGTCGTCCCAGGCTTGCGGACCAAACCGCAGCGGCAGGCTCATGGTTCCACCAGATCGTGCGCTTGGCCTGCACCACTGTCCAGCGCGGCAATGGCTTGGGTCAGCCGTTGCGCGTTGGCAGGGCTGCGCAGCAGGTAGGTGGTTTCTTCCCAGGCGGTGAAGTCGTCCAGGCTCATCACCACCACGGGGCGGCCGCGCTGGCGGGTGACCAGCATGGGGGCGTGGTCATCGTTGACCTTGTCCATCAGGTTGGACAGGTTGGCGCGGGCTTCTGAATAGCTGAGGGCTTGCATGGCAGGCTCGTTTCAATGAAGTACAAATATTTGTACGTACATTGAATTGTACGTGCGATGCCTTGCTTCGGGCACAGCGTGGGTCAAAACAAAAAGTACCGCTGCGCCATGGGCAGCACGGTGGCGGCCTCGCAGGTCAACAGTTCGCCATTGACCTTCACTGCATAGCTTTGCGGGTCAATGTCCATGGCCGGGGCCAGGTCGTTGTGCACCATGTCGGCCTTGCGCACCTGGCGAATGTCCTTGACCACCGAAACTTGCTTTTTCAGAGCAAACTTGTCTTTCACACCAAGCGCTAGGCCTGCTTTTGACACAAAAGTGATGCTGCTTTGCGTCAGGCTGCTGCCAAAGCTGCCGAACATGGGGCGGTAGTGCACGGGCTGCGGCGTGGGAATGCTGGCATTCGGGTCACCCATGGCGGCCAGAGCGATGGTGCCGCCCTTCAACACCAGTGCCGGTTTCACGCCAAAGAAGGCGGGTTTCCAAACCACCAGGTCGGCCCACTTGCCCACTTCCACCGAGCCAATTTCGTGCGTCATGCCGTGCGCCAGCGCGGGGTTGATGGTGTATTTGGCGATGTAGCGCTTGACGCGGTAGTTGTCGTTGCGGGGGTTGGCTTCCACGGCTTCAGTGCGCCCGGCGGCGGGGGCCAGCCAGCCACGCTGCTGCTTCATGTGCGGATCAGCACCTCGCCCACGCGGCCCATGGCCTGGCTGTCGCTGCTCATGATGCTGATGGCACCCAGGTCATGCAGGATGTCTTCGGCCGCAATGGTTTCTTTGCGAATGCGGCTTTCGGCAAACGCCAGGTCTTCGGCAATGGATGGGTCGAGGTGGTGGCACACCATCAGCATGTCCACGTGCTCGTCCAGCGTGTTGACGGTGTAGGGGCGTGTGGGGTTGGTGCTGCTGGGCAACACATAGGGCTCGCCCACCATCTTCAAAATATCGGGGGCGTGGCCGCCACCTGCGCCTTCGGTGTGGAAGGTGTGGATGCAGCGGCCTTTGATGGCGGCAATGGTGTCTTCCACAAAGCCGCTCTCATTCAGGGTGTCGGTGTGGATGGCCACCTGCGTGTCGGTTTCGTCGGCCACGGTCAGGCAGTTGTCGATGGCGGCCGGGGTGGTGCCCCAGTCTTCGTGCAGCTTCAGGCCAATGGCGCCGGCGTCAATTTGCTCGCGCAGCGCAGCGGGCAGGCTGGCGTTGCCCTTACCCAGAAAACCCAGGTTCATGGGGAAGGCGTCTGCCGCGCGCAGCATTTGCTCGATGTGCCAGGGGCCAGGGGTGCAAGTGGTGGCAAAGGTGCCGGTGGCCGGGCCGGTGCCGCCGGCCTCGTCAATCTGCTGCGGGCAAATGAAGTGGATGTGGCTGTCCATGCCCCCGGCGGTGACGATGCTGCCCTCGCAGCTGATGATTTCGGTGCCGGGGCCAATGATGATGTCCACACCCGGCTGGGTGTCGGGGTTGCCCGCTTTGCCAATGGCAACGATGCGGTGGTCTTTCAGGCCGATGTCGGCCTTGACGATGCCCCAGTGGTCGATGATGAGGGCGTTGGTCATCACCGTGTCCACGGCTCCCTCGGCGCGTGTGCGCTGGCTTTGCGCCATGCCGTCGCGGATGGTTTTGCCGCCGCCAAACTTCACCTCTTCGCCATAGCCACCGGCTTTGAGCGTGTGGTCGGCTTCCACCTCGATGATGAGTTGCGTGTCGGCCAGCCTCACGCGGTCGCCCACGGTGGGACCGTAAATTTCAGCATAGGCGCGCTTGTTGATGGTGGCCATGTTCAGAGTGCTCCCATCACTAGGCCGCGAAAGCCGTACACCTTGCGCTCGCCAGCCAGCGGCACCAGTTCCACCGTCCGTTGCTGGCCCGGCTCAAAGCGCACCGCCAACCCGCTGCCCAGGTTCAGGCGCATGCCGTGGGCTGCAGCCCGGTCAAAGCCCAGCGCCGAATTGGTTTCGGCAAAGTGGTAGTGCGAGCCCACCTGAATGGGGCGGTCACCCGTGTTGGTCACCACCAGCGTGAGGGTGGGGCGGCCGGGGTTAAGGACGTGCTCGCCCTCGTCTACGAAAAATTCGCCTGGGGTCATGGTGTCTCCGGGGAAGAGGGGCGTGTGGATCAGGCTGCCTGCATCAGCAGCCAGGTGCCCAGCATGGTCAACGCGGCACCCACGGCCTGCCGCACACGCTGGCGGTGGGCCAAAGCCAGGCGGCCCAGGCCCACACCTGCGAGGTGCAGACCTGCAGTGCTGATGACCATTCCAGCCAGCGCGGCCAATTGAGCGCCACCGGCCAGTTCAGACCCGTGTGCCACGCCATGGAAGAACGCGAACACACCCACCAGCGACACCACGCCGCCCAGCGGGAACCCCTTGCGCCAAGAAATCAACAAGCCCAGCACCACGATGGATGCGGCAATGGCTGGCTCCACACCGGGAGGCTGAAAGCCCGCAAACCCAGCCAGTGCCCCCAAGGCCAGCAAGGCCACAAATGCCAGTGGTGCCTGCCACGCGGTGCGCAGGGCCACCGCGCTCCAGATGCCCACGGCCACCATGGCGGCAAGGTGGTCGGTGCCGCTCAAGGGGTGCAGCAGCCCGCTCATGAACGCGCCGTGGTGGCCGCCGCTGTCTGCGCCGGTGTGGGCCAGTGCCGCACCGGTGGTGGCCAGGGTCAATAAAAAAGAAGAAAAAACAGACTTCAGCGCTTGATGGATATGCATTGTGTGCTCCTGTATTAAGGTTTCTCAATTGGGTCAGGAAATGGGCTGGTGCACCGTGACGAGCTTGGTGCCGTCGGGAAAGGTGGCTTCCACCTGAATGTCCGGAATCATCTCGGCAATGCCCTCCATCACGTCGGCTCGGGTCAGCACCTCGCGGCCCTCGCTCATCAGTTGGGCCACGGTTTTGCCGTCGCGGGCACCTTCCATCACGGCCGCGGAGATGAGTGCCACGGCTTCGGGGTAGTTCAGCTTCAGGCCACGGGCCTTGCGCCGCTCGGCCAGCAGGGCGGCGGTGAAGATGAGCAGCTTGTCTTTTTCCCGAGGAGTCAGTTCCATGTCGTTTCACTCATTGCTAGGGTAGTCAGCTCGGGGCAGCCGACCGTGTCGGCTGAACGCTCAGGGTCAGTTCCATGGGACGGTGCCTTTCGAGCATGGCTTTGAAGCAATACACGTGCCATCGGCGGGGCCGGAACGTCGGTGACAGGTCGGCGGTGGGTGGGCGTTTCAAAATGCCGCTCCATTTCTCCCATGTCCAAACCTTTTGACCTCGTGGTTCACGGTGCCACCGGCTTCACGGGCCGCCTGGTGGTCGAGTACCTGCTGCGGCGTTACCCGCCAAGCAGTGGCGTGCGCTGGGCCATGGGCGGGCGTAATGCCGACAAACTGGCCGCGGTGCGCGACGAAGTGGGTGCCCCGGCCGACACGCCGCTCATCGTCACCGACACCACCAACCCCGCCAGCCTTCGGGCCTTGATGGACCAGACCCGCCTGGTGCTGACCACCGTGGGCCCTTACCAGTTGTATGGCAACGAACTGGTGGCAGCGTGCGCCAGTGCAGGGGTGGACTATGGAGCCCGCCTGGATGCGCCACATGATCGACGCGCACCACGCCGCCGCGCAGGCCAGCGGCGCGCGCATTGTGTTTTCGTGCGGGTTCGACTCCATCCCATTCGACCTGGGCGTGTTCAAGCTGCAAAACGACATGCGCCAGCGCTTCGGCCACCCCGCCAGCCGTGTGCGCGGCCGGGTGCGCAAAATGAAAGGCTCGTTTTCAGGCGGAACCGCTGCCAGCCTCAAGGCCACCATGGCAGCTGCCGCCACCAACCCCACCGTGCTGGACCTGTTGCGCAACCCGTTTTCGCTCACGCCCGGCTTTGAGGGCCCCCGCCAGCCTCCCGGCCACAAACCCATGGTGGACGAGGTGTTGGGTCTGTGGGTGGCACCGTTCATCATGGCGGCCATCAACACGCGCAACGTGCACAGGTCCAACTTTCTGCTGAACCACGCCTACGGCACAGACTTTGTGTACGACGAAATGCTGGTCACCGGCGCAGGATATAAGGGCGAAGCCATTGCCAATGCGGTGGCCGCTGACAAGTCGCTGGGCTCAGACGATGGCCCCAAACCCGGCGAGGGCCCGTCCCGGGCCGAGCGGGATGCTGGCTTCTATGACGTGCTGTTCGTGGGCACCGACGCCCGAGGCCAGCAGCTGCGCGTGGGCGTGACCGGCGACCGCGATCCGGGCTACGGTTCCACCTCCAAAATGATTGCCGAGGCGGCGGTGTGCCTGCGCAAAGACGCAACGGGCACACCCGGCGGCATCTGGACGCCCGCCGCTGCCATGGGCGAGCCGCTGATGGCGCGGCTGCAGGCGAACGCAGGGCTGACCTTCACCGCTGAGGCCAACTGACCCTGCACGCAGCGTGAACATGCGCGTGGCATGGAAGCTGCTGCCCCCCCTGAGCCCGGCCTCGCCTGCGGTCAGCGGCGCACCCGTGCAACGCATCATCAAGGTGCGGCGCGACCAAAACATATGCGCCATGGTGGTGTCCTGCACGGTGGCGTGAGTGCGCAATACTGGTGCATTCACGCGGATGATTCACTGTGGTGGTGAATCTGGCCTGGCGCGGCATTGACCGCAGGCATTGCCCTCATCACCCAAATGGGTGAACAGGTCGACTACCTGGGCTTGAGCCAGGGCGGACCGAGCGCCCGGCCAGCATGTGACCCACACCCGCCGCAGCCAGCAGGCACAAGCTCACCACGCCCCACACCACCCACAGCAGGGGCACCACCCAGCCGGTCAGCGCACCGGCTGAGGGCAACACGTCGCCGAGCCACTGAACGGCCTGCAGCCAAGTGGCCTGCAGGCTTTCCAGCTGGTTGACGTCCACCCACACGCCCAGCCACGCCGGTATGGGCCACTGCGCCACAGCCTGTGCCGCACCGGTGACCTGACCATCGCCCACTGCTGACAGCAGCCAGCCCACGATGCCCGCCGACAAGCCCACAAAGCCCGTCCACAAGGCCATCAACACGGCAAACAACACCCAGACGAGCATTTTCATGACAGGCTTTCGGCAACGGCGGGTTGTGCTGATGCACTGGCGTGGGCACGGCCAGGACGGCGCGCCCAGGTGCCAGACAAAGCGTCGATCATCTGTAATTCCCCTTCGGCCAGGTGGCCGTCTGCTTTCACGGTTTCGGTGCACAGTTGCATCACTTCGTGTTGCAGTTGCGGGTCGGTGACTTCACCCATCAGGAGGTTGCGAACACGGGGATCGAGCCGTTGGAACGAACCCGTCCACTGGCCTTGGTGCGCGGTGAGCAGGTCCTGGCAAAAATCGGTCAGCACGTCTTTGAAGTCTGACGGGCTCAGGCCGAGGCGGCGAGCGGCACGCATGCGGTCAAGGGCCTGCAGTTCCAGCATGGAATAGTGGCCATCTGCCAGCAGGGCCATTGCCAGCACACGGGCGGCCGCCTGGGGGCTGTTGGTAGGGTAAGAGCGCATGGAACTTGTGCCTTTCATCACTGGCCGGTGGCCAGATGCGAAGTGCACCCGGTTCAGCCAGAGCCACAATGTAGGCAGGTTAACAATTCTGAAAAAGCAGACGTTAATTGAAGTTAACTTCTGTTTTTAAGAAATTACATGCTGCGTTTGCCCAGGGTGTGGTCGCGTCAGGTGGCCATGCTGGGGTGGTTGGCGCGGGGCTTGTCGAGGTGGTAGCCCTGCACCATGTCAACGCCAAAGCTGCGCAGCATGTCAAGTGTGGCCGCGTCTTCCACAAACTCGGCCACGGTGCGCTTGCCCAGTCCGCGGGCCACGTCGGCAATGGCTTTGACGAACACCTGGTTGTTGCGGTCGGTGGGCAGGTTGCGCACAAACAGACCGTCGATCTTCACCGTGTCCACCGACAGGTGCTTGAGGTAGGTAAACGATGAAAAGCCGCTGCCAAAGTCGTCCAGGCAAATGCCGCAACCCGTCACGCGCAAGGCCTCGATGAAACGCTGTGCATCGGCCAGATCGCTCACGGCGCTGGTTTCGGTCAGTTCCACCTGCAGGCGTCGAGGCTTCACGCCATGCTGGCGCAACTGTTCTTCGATGTAGCGGGGCAGGCTGGGGTCGTCAAATGAGCGGCCGGAGATGTTCACCGCAATGTCGGGCATGGCCGGGTGCTGGCCCAGCAGGCGGATGCTTTCGGCCACCACCCAGCGGTCAATGTCCAGCACTTTGCCGCTGCGCTCTGCAAACGGGATGAAGTGGCCGGGCATGATGAGCTGCCCTGGCTGCTGGGCGTCTGCCATCCGCACCAGCGCCTCCAGGTGAGCCAGTTCTCCGCTGCCCGTGTGGTAAATGCCCTGGAAATGCAGCTCCAGCAAGCCCTGCTCCAGCGCCTGTGTGATGCGGTCGTTCCAGGTGAGCCGTTCGACCATGGCGCGGCTTTTGTCCTGGTCGGGGCTGTAGATGCGCCAGGTGTTTTTGCCCGCCATCTTGGCCTGGTACATGGCTGCGTCGGCGTGGGCCACCAGCTCTTCCATGTCGGCCGCCTGGCTCGGGTACAGCGCAATGCCCAGGCTGGTGGTCAGGCGCAGGTTCTGCCCCTCAAACCGGAACGGAATGGCGGCCACCGCACGCACCACCCGCTCGGCCAGTTTGATGGCATCGTCGCGCATGGCGGTGGGCATCAGCAGTGCAAACTCGTCGCCGCCCAGGCGGGTGAGCACTTCGTTGCGGCGCACCAGCGTGCCCACTTCGCTGGCCACGCGAATCAGCAGCGCGTCCCCCGCCCGGTGCCCGAAGTTGTCGTTGATGACCTTGAATTCGTCCAGGTCGAAAAACAGCAGTGCACCCTCGCCGCCGTGGCGGCTGGCATCGGTCAGCATGCGCTGCAGTTCCTGCTGGAACCGGTGGCGGTTGTACAAGCCCGTGAGTGCATCGCGCTCGGCCAGGTACACCAGTTGCGCGGCGGTCTGGCGCTCGTGCGTGACGTCTTCGTAAATCCACAGGTGCCCGATGAAGCCACCTTCGCTGTCGCGCACAGGGTAGTTGAGCTGTGTGACCACGCGCCCGTCGGTCATCTGCACCTCGAAGCTGTCAGACACCTCCCGGGTTTCCAGGATGGCCAGCACATGGCGCGAAAAATGGTCGGGCCGCGACAGCATGTTGGTGGAGTGCGCCAGCACATCGGTGGCCAGCATGCCCACCAGGTTGTCAGTTTGACCGATCATCCAGATGCGCAAAAAGGCCGGGTTGGGATACAGCACCCGCCCATCGGCCCCGGCGAACAGGATACCCAGGTTCATGGCCGACAGCAGGGACACCAGCCGGGCACGCTCCTGGCGTGCTTCCTGGGCGTAGCGCCGCTGGGTGGCGTCGGACAGGCTCAGCTCTTCCAGTGCCTGTCGCAAGCCATTTTCAGCCTGTTGCTGTTCCTGTTCCCGGCTGCGGATGGCCACCGTCATGCGGTTGAAACTGTCGGCCAATTGGCCCACTTCGTCCTGGCTGTGGATGGGCAGGCGGGTGTCGTACTGGCCATCGGCCACCGCGCGGCTGGCACGGCTGAGTTCGGCCATGTGGCGGGTGAGCCACAGGCCCAATCCGGCCAGCAGCACGATGGACAGCAGCACCTCTACCGCCGCAATCAGCAGACTTTGCTTGAGCAGATCGGCCTTGGGGCCACTGAGAAAGCCCGACGACAGGCCGTAATGCAACTGCCCGAACTTTTGTCCAGCCAGCTGAATGGGAATGCTCAGGTGGAAGGGCGCACCCGCCTCGCGCGGCATGGCCAATGCGGCCTGGGCCGGGGGCAGGCTGTGTGGCTCGGGATGGCCTGCCGAGCCAAGCGCTTTGCCGTTGCGGTCAATCAGCACCAGGTAGGTGATGCCTTCCTCGCGCCGGATGCTGTTGAGGATATCGCCCAAGGTGCCGTAGTCGCGCTCGGCCAGCGAGGGCCCCAGCGCGGCGTTGAACAGCACGTTGAGTTCGGCCACGCGCACCTCGGCCTGTTTGAGCAGCGCTTCGTTCGTCAGACGCAGGCTGTTGAAAACCAGCATGCTGAGCATGATGATCTCAACCAACACGCTGGCCAGCACAAGCCGCGCCCGAAGCGACACAAACAGGCCTGGGCTCACTGAGCGCCCTTGAGCAGCGCAGCGGCTTCGCGCGCCGATCGGTCCAATGCTGCCAACTCACGGTCTTCAATGGCGCGAAAACCGCGGTACCCGTTGGAAGCAAAAAACTGCTTGCCCTCGGTTGACTGCCCAAACGCCAGGAAGGCCGCCTTGAGCCGCTGTGCCTGCGCTGACAGGCGCGGGTGCAACATCCACACCAGGGCAGGTACCGAGGGCCGGTCTGCAAACACGCGCAGTTGCTCTTTCATTTCTGCGGTGTAAAAGTTGAGCCCCACGGTGGCCGTCACACCCAGCAGGGCATCCCCGCCCATCACCGCATGGGCCACGCTGGCGTGGCTGGGAAACACCGCAACTTTGTAATCCCGCCCGGCTTGCAGACCCTGGTCTGCCAGCCATTGCTGAACCTCCAGCACCACCAGCGCCACGGGGTCGAACACGGCCAGCGTCTGCCCTCGCAGTTCCGCCACCGACTGCACGGGCTTGCGCTGCGCCATCACCACGGTGGGCTGGTTGGGTGAGGTGTAAGTAGCCAGGGGGATGTAGCCCGCCTCTGTCTGCGCGTGGCGCGCCAGGTGGGCAGCGGTGAGCACCAAGTCGACGTTGCCCGACAGGGTTTCGGCATGAAAGCGCTTGAAGTCTGGGGCCGTGCGCATGTCCACCGGGCGCTGCAGTTCGCGCTCCAGGTAAACCCGCAGTGGTTGGTATTGGGTGAGCAGTGCTTTGGCTGTCAGGGTGGGCAGAACTGCTACCTGAACAGGTGGCAAGGCCTGGGCCGCTGCAACACCCCATGCCAACCCCATGCACCAGACCCACAAGCGTGACCACATAAGCTGAAACCTTTTTAGCAACGTTCCTATTCCGGCAAAAAGCTTAACCCAGCCAGCGGGTGTGTGCTCCATGCGGCGTGCAGACGTTTGAGCGGGTTTTCCCGAGTATTGAGGCATTCGAACGGCGGATGTGCTTTTTCTCTGACTCAACCTCTGGAGTACCCAACATGCAAGCGTCTTCCCGTTCCACACGCCGCTTTACCCTCAAGGCTCTGTCAGCTGCCCCCACCGTGGTCACATTGGGCCTGACCAGCTTCTCCGCCCAGGCCACCGCCACCATCAGGGAAGACGTGCTGCTAGGTGCCGAGGGCAACATTCCCCAGCCTTTTCCGCACGCCAATGATGGGGTGCAAAGATCTGTTCAGTCCTTGAGGTGCATGAAATCTTCTTGTGTGATGTCGGTGAATGAAATCCGCATATGGGTCTCAATGCCAGCGGTCTCGTGCAGGCCTTCCAGCAAGGCATAAAACGTCGTTCCATCTTGGCGGGTGATGAGCAATTTGCAGTCCAGTTTGGTGCTGGATTCAGACACGTTGCGCCGAAAGTCCTTCCAGTGGTCCGACTCATCTCCCGCCAGAAACGCCGTCAGGTTTTTTTTGGACGCGGTCAGTTTGGAAGTACCCAGAAGGTCTGCGCCGGTTTGATTGATTTCGAGAATCAGACCTTGGTGGTCTACCAACATGTAACCCACTGGCGCGAAATCGAAGAGGTTGGCGTATTTGGCCTCGTTTGCCGCGTTCAGGGCGTTGGCATCGGAAAGTTCGCGGTGTTTGCGGTTCAGCTCTACCTCGTTTGCTTTCAGCAGGGTGACCTGGCGCTCCAGAGGCATGAACGCAAAGTAATACACAAAGGGCAGGGTGAACAACACGAGGATGCCGGCATCCAGCAATGCAACGCAGCTTTCTGGCAGGCCTGGGAAGGCCTCAAGGCCTTTCATGATCAGCGCCTCTCCCAAAAAGATCGACAAGGAAACGGCCACAGCCAGTTTCCCGATTGAAATGGATCGTTCCGAGCTGTTCATTGCTTCTCCGTGTTCGTTTCACGTGTCGTTGTCGGTGGGCGTTGGTTGCCACTGGATTTTGACCAGGGAAATTCAGGTGCCTGGCAATGGGACCGCCCGCACCACCACCCGGGCAGCGCTGCCGTGACAGAAAAACATGAAAAAAATGCCTCTGGTGCTTGACTGCATTGCATTGACAGCTATTTAAATTTTCGCCGGCTGCACGTTGGAGCGCAGGGTTTCCCACGCCTTGATCGTGTGCCAGTGAGACACCCATGCGGGCCAGTCGGCGGCCGGCATGGGCCGACCAATGCCGTAGCCCTGCGCCTGGTGGCACCCCAGGGCAAGCAGTGCAGCGGCATGTTCCAGCGTTTCAACTCCCTCGGCAATCACCGGGCGATTGAACGCATGCGCCAGGTACACCACGCTTTGCACAATGCCGTGGTCTTCAGGGTCGGTCAGCATGTCGCGCACAAAGCTCTGGTCGATCTTGATCAGGTCAAGGGGCAGCTTGCGGAAATAGGCCAGCGATGAATAACCGGTGCCAAAATCGTCAAGGGCAAAACGCACGCCCAGTTCACGGCATTCGGACATGACATTGGCTGCGGTTTGCATGTCTGCCAAGGCAGCGCTCTCCAGAATTTCCAGCTCCAGGTCGCCTTGCTGCACCTCAGGGTAGCGCTGCAGCGTGTTGTTCAACCAGACCCTGAAGCCGGGTTTGAGCAATTGTGTGCCGCTCAGGTTGACGCTCACGCTGGCCCCCGACGGGAGGAGGTTGCCCGCTGCCCGCCACAGGGTGATCTGCGACAGCGCGGTTTCAATGACCCACTCGCCCACCTGCACCTCCAGGTCGGTGCCATCCATGTGCCACAGGAAGGCGGCAGGTGACAGCAGGCCTTGCTCCGGGTGTTGCCACCGGATGAGTGCTTCCGCCCCAATCACCTCGCCGGTGTCCATGTCGACTTTGGGCTGGTAATACAGCCGCAGTTCACCATCTGCCAGCGCCTCGGCCAGGCGGGTGACGAGTTCGCGCTGAACCTGCACCTCGCGGTCCTGCGCCAGGTCGAACAGGTGGTGGCGGTTGCGCCCTGCCTGCTTGGCGCGGTACATGGCCTGGTCCGCGTGTCGAAGCAGGGTGTCGGCATCGACATCGTCGGCCGGGAACAAGGTCACACCTACGCTCGCCGACACGATGGCACTGACGTCGGCCAGCGCCACGGGCAGTTTCACGGCGGCCAACACGCGCTCCAGCACACGTTCCCACTCGTTGGGTCCGCTCAGGTCGGACAGCAGCAGCACAAACTCGTCTCCCCCCAAGCGGGCCAGGGTGTCTTCTGCTCGCAGGGTCTGGAGCATGCGCTGGGTGATGGTGACCAGCAGCCGATCGCCCATGGCGTGACCGAATCGGTCATTCACGGGTTTGAAGTCATCCAGGTCGAGGTAACACACGGCCAGCGATTTGCCGTTGCGCCGGGCGCGGGCCACTGCCTGGTTCAGGCGGTCGACCAGCATGCGGCGGTTGGGCACGCCAGTGAGGGGGTCGTAGTGGGCGAGCCGGTCCAACTCGGCCTGGTGGGCCTTGAGGTGGCTGATGTCTGAGAACACCACCACGTGGTGCAGCGCTTGCTGGTCGCTGCCGCGCACGGCCGATGCAGACAGCGCGCACACCAGTGGGCTGCCCCGGTGCATTGCCAGGACCAGCTCGCCTTGCCAGTGGCCCTGCCCGTCGAGGCCTGCGTAAACCTGTGCCAGGGCATGTGCGCTTTCGTCGCTGGGGGTGGCCAACACGTCGAGGGTGAGGCCCAGCACCTCGTTGGCCTGGCGGCCGGTGATACGGGTGAAGGCGGGGTTGGTTTCGGCGATGCGGTGCTCTGTATCTGTGATCAGGATCGCGTCATAGCTGTTGGCAAACACGCTGGCAGCCAAACGCAGGTTGTCTTCATTTTCTTTGGCCTGTGTGATGTCCCGCCACACGCCCACGGCCTCGGTGCGGCCATCGGCAGAATTGAGCAGCCGCAGCTCGTCTTGGAACCACAGGTACTTGCCTTCTGCGTTGGCAAAGCGGAAGGTCTGGCGCACCTCACCGCTCTGGTGCAATCCGCGAACGTTGGCAATGGCCTGATCCCGGTCGTCGGGGTGCAGATGGCTGCTCCACCACTCGCGTTTCAGGGCATCTTCGGTGGAGTAGCCGAGCAGGCGTGTGATGTTGCCGCTGACCCAGATAGGCTCTGTCTGGTGCCGGGCCACACGCAGGATGTAGATCATGACGGGGCTGGCTTCCAGCAGGTAGTCGCGCTGGGCAGATGCGGCCTGCAAATCCTGTCGTTCGCGCTGCAATGTTTTTTGCACGGCCAGCAATCGGCGTGTGTTCAGCACCAGTCCCCGCGTCAGGCCCAGCACCAGCAACGCGGCCAGGCCCAGAGCGGTCAACCAGTCCCGGTAACGCCGCCAGATGTCGGCCAGGTTGACCACCGGTGTGCTGTCAAACGGGGCCATGCGCAGGTCGCGCATGGCTTCTTCCACGGGGGCGTAGTCTGCCGGAATGGTGAACCCGTAAATGCCTGCGTTCAGTGCCGCCGGGTGGTTAGGGTTGAGCGTCATGAGTGCCGTGGCCACACGCTGGCTGGTGACCGCGTCCACATGGAGCATCGACAGGAAAGGCCAGTCAGGGTAGAGCCGTGTGGATGTGCGCTGCTCGAATCCGGCGTGGTGGATGGGGTTGACCACCTCCAGTGCGCCCTGTGCCAGTTTGCCTTCGCGCTCCAGGTCTTCAAGCACTCCGGTGCGCATGAACCCCACTTCGGCCTTGCCGTTCAGCACCGAGGTGACCACTTGGTCCACCGGTTGGGTGGTTTCCACCCAGGTGATGCTGTCCAGGTCCACACCATTGCGCATCAACTCGGCAGCTGGGGCCATGTAGGAGCCCAGGTATTCTTTGCCCGCGATGGCCACCCGCTTGTCGGCAATGTCCTGCAGCGTTTTGATGTCGGTTCTGTCTTTGCGTCGGACGATGGCCGAGCCAATGCCATAAATGCCCCGGTTGCCCTGGCGAACCACCATGGTGGCCAGGGCTCCCGACAGCCGCCCGTGTTCCCGCAACTTGATGTAGTGCGAGGGGTTGGTCAGCACAAAGTCAACGCCTTGGTCTTGCAGTGCCTGCTCCAACTCGTTGTTGAGCAGCGGCAGCACGCGCACGCGAATGCCGGGCAGTTGTTCAGACAGGTACTCGCCCAAAGCGTCGTACCGCTCTTGCATGACCGGTTTAGGACGGAAAGCAAACACACCCAGCGTGAGTGTTTTGACCTCTGCTCCTGCCGGTGTTTTGGCGTGGACGTTGCCCGCCAATGCGACCAGGCACAGCCAGCCGCAGAAGATCCACCCCAGTCGTCGGTTCGTGAGCAGGCGCTGTAAGGGCATGGCGTGTGGGGGTGTGCAATCAAACGGTAGATTGCCCCAAGCTTAGCGCGATGTGCCGCTTTCAGTGATGCTCTAAACGCCCCAGATGCGGGGGGGGCGTTGACCCAGCCCCCAGATTGCCGGGCGCAACTGCGCCCAAAGGTGTTTGAACAGGTCCATGGCTGGCTCTACCAGCGGGCTCAGGGTGCGGACCACCATCACGCGTTCGTTGGGGCAGGTGGCTCCGGTGGTGGTGGCCAGCGGGTGATGTGCCACGGCTGCGCGCACGGTCTCCAGCAGTTGTTCACGGCGCAGAGTGGTCATGGGTGTGCCACAGGCCAACAACAGCGTGCCCATGCAGCGCTGCCCTGCCAGCCCCAAGGGACTGTCGAGCAGCGCGGTGTCTGCAGCAGACAGGTGTGCTTGCTCGCGCCATACCCCGGGCCAGTGCAGGGTTTGGTTGATGTGGCCGGTGTTGAAAGCTTGCTGTGCACCGGGTAGGCCCAGCGCAGTGACGTCCCAGGCGAGCAACTCGGCACCGTTGGCCAGGTCCATGTGCAATTGGTTCACCGCCTGGCAGCCAGGATAGGCGATGGTTTCCAGTGGCAGCCACTCCAGCCGGGCGTTTTCGGCCAGCGTGAGGTTCACGGCCTGGGTGGCCGCTTGCCCGGTGCTTTTGTAAAAACGCGTCGCGCCTGGGGTGCTGACCAAGGCATGTGCCTGAGGCGCTACCGATACACCAATGTTCAGCGTGTCGCCCTCCACCAGCCCACCGGGTGGATGCACCAACACGTTGTGGCAAATGCCATTGCCTTCCGGGTACAGGCTTTGCAGCACGCGCAGCGGGCCATCGTGTGCAAACCGCAGCAGTGTGCGGGGTGCGTCAAACCGGTAGTCGAGCGAGAGGCTGGCGTTCCAGGGCATGGGGCGAACAGGCTGACAGTGTGCTCAGTGCTGTTGCCAGAAATCGCGGTGTGTGGCCACCAGCGCCGGTTCCAGATCGGCCACTGGCCCGGTGATGCGCAGAGGCTTTTGCCCCCGTGCCACCACCTCGCGGCACGGCAGGCTGAGTGTGGGGTTGTCGGGGTGGTTGCCAGTCAAGGCCAGCAAGGCTTGTTCACTGGCACCGTAGGCAATGTGCCCAATGTGTGCCCAGTAAATGGTGCCGGTGCACATGGCACAGGGTTCGAACGTGGTGACCAGGGTGCAGCCCCACAGAAAGCTGGCGGGGTAGTTCAAAGACACGGTGCGGGCCAGGGTGGCCTCGGCGTGGTGCACGGTGTCGATGTTGCCTTGCTCGGCCAGCACGGTTTCCCCATCGGGCCCGACCAGCAAGGCACCAAAGGGGTGGCGGCCCATGGCCATGGCGCGCCGCGCCACGGCATCCGCGCGCAGCAAGTGGCGGTGCAACTGCGCCTGCGTGAGGGCAGCGGGTTGCACCAGCGCCACGTCACTCACCTTGTGAACCGCGGTGTGCCCAGGCGGTGGTGTGCTTTTCCACCAGGCTGAACAGTTCGTACATGGCCATGGCCATGACGCCTACGGTCAGCAGGCCGCTGAAAGCCAGGCCCATTTGCATAGACGAACCGGCTGAAATCAGCAGGTACCCAATGCCTTGGTCAGAAGCCGTCATTTCAGACACCGTGGTGCCCACAAATGCCAGCGTGATCGCCACTTTCAGCGAGCCGTAAAAATAGGGCATGGAGCGGGGCAGGCCGACTTTGGTCAGCACGTCCCAGCGCTTGGCACCCAGCACGCGCAGCACGTCTTCCAGTTCGGGCTCCAGAGTGGCCAGGCCGGTGGCGATGTTCACCATGATGGGGAAGAAGCTGATCAGGAAGGCCGTCAGCACCGCAGGGCCCACACCAATGCCGAACCACACCACCAGAATGGGCACAAAGGCGGCTTTGGGCAGCGCATTGAATGCGGTCATGAGCGGGTACACCGCTGCGTAGGCCAAGCGCGAGCTGCCGATCAGAAAACCCAGCAGCACACCTACCACGATGGCAATGGCAAAGCCCACCATCGTCACCCAGAAGGTGCGCCAGGCGTGGCCCGCGATGGTGCCGCTGTGTTCCAGCGTTTGTTCCCAGATGCGAATGGGGCTGGGGAAAATGAATTCCGACACGTTGAAAGCCGAGCAAATGATTTGCCACAGCACAACGGTGGCCAGCAGCAGCAGCCAGGGGGCCCAGGCTTCTTTCTGTTTCTTGTTCATGGCGTGCTTTCGATGGTTTACTGGGTGATGGCCGCACCGGCCCCGCTTTTGCGCATGGCACCGATGTGACCGCGCAGCTCATGCACGATGTCGGTGAAGTGGGGGGTGTACGTCACCTCCAAGTCCCGGGGGCGGGGCAGGTCGATGTCTCGCTTGACCACAAACCGCCCGGGGCTCTTGCTCATGACATACACCGTGTCGGCCAGGAACACGCTTTCACGCAGGTCGTGTGTGACCAGGATGACGTTGAATTTCTGCGCGGCCTGCAGGTCGCGCAGGGTGCACCAGAGTTCTTCGCGGGTGAACGCATCGAGCGCACCGAAGGGCTCGTCCAGCAGGAGCATTTTGGGTTCGTGGATGAGCGCGCGGCAAATGCTGGCGCGCTGTTGCATCCCGCCCGACAGCTGCCACGGAAACTTTTTTTCCATGCCGCCCAAGCCCACGCTCTCCAACAATTTGCTGGCGCGGGCTTCGTACTCCTTGCGTTTGGCCTTGAATTGGCTGCGGTGGGGTTCGACGATTTCCAGGGGCAACAACACGTTGTCCAGCGTGGTACGCCATGGCAACAGCGATGGGGCTTGGAAGGCCATGCCGGAAATTTTGAGTGGCCCGTCCACCGGTTGCCCGTCCACAAAAATATGGCCCAGGCTGGGGCGTTTGAGGCCGGTGGTCAGCTTCATGAAGGTGGATTTGCCACAGCCCGAAGGTCCCACGATGGCGATGAACTCTCCCTGAGTTACCTGCAGGTTGATGTCCTCCACGGCAAAAATGCCTTTGGCGTGAAGTTCATCGTTGTAGGCCAACCAGACGTTGCGGAAATCCACAAATGGGGCGTTGGAGGCAGGGGTGGACACAGTGGGCTCGGACATGGCGGGGTGTTTTCATGAAAACGGCCAGCCGTCCGTGCGGACAAACTGGCCGTTGGGCCACAGACAAAGGGATGGGCGAGAAGGTTTACTTCTTGGCCTTGGGCAGGATGTCCAGCGCGGCGGCATCGGGCATGGCGGAGCCGTCCCACACGGCTTTCACGTCCACGCGGTTTTTGGTTTTGTAGGCATCGGACACCTGGCTGGCCATCAGTGCCATGCGGCCGTCGTTGATGCGGCCAAAACCTTCTTTGCGTGCGTCAGGGCTGGCCACCACGGAGTCGATGGCCAGTTGCAGTCGGCGTGTTTCCAGTGCCACGTTGATGATGCCGTCGCGTTCTTTCACGAGGGCAATGGCTGCAGCCGGGTTGGCCATGGCCTCTTTGGCACCTTTGGCGAAGGCGGTCAGGAACGCTTTCACGGCAGTGGGGTTCTCTTTCAACATTTTGGGGTTGACGATGATGGCGTTGCCGTACAGCTTCACGCCGTGGTCTGCGTAGGGCATCACCACGATGTCTTCGGTTTTGATGCCACGCGCTTCCAGGTTCAGCAGCGAGGTGAACGAGAAACCGGTGATGGCGTCGATGTCGCCGCGCACCAGCATGGTTTCACGCAGAGGAGGGTCCATGGCCGTCCACGCCACGTTGGACACGTTGTTGGCTTTTTCGAAGATGGGGAATGCCTTGCGGCCTGCGTCGAACACAGGTGCACCCAGCTTCTTGCCGCTCAGGTCGGCAGGCGTTTTGATGCCAGACTTTTTGAGGGCCAGCACGGCAGCGGGCGTGTTGTTGTAGACCATCATCACGGCCACGGGCTTGTTGGGCGCGTCGGGGTTGTTGGCGTGGAACTCCATCAGCGCGGCCATGTCGGCAAAGCCCATGTCGTAGGTGCCAGAGGCCACGCGTGTCACGGTGGCGCCCGAGCCGTTGCCGGCGTCCACGGTCACGTCCAGGCCGGCATCTTTGAAGTAACCCTTGGCGACCGGCTGCAGGAACAAGGCTGATGGGCCCTCGAAGCGCCAGTCCAGCTGGAACTTGATGGGTTTGTTCTGCGCTTGTGCGCTGCCCACGGCAAACAGGCCTGCCAACGCAAGCGCTGCAGAGGTGGCTTTGAGGAAATGACGTTTGATCATGCGGACTCCAGAGGGACAGGAACAGTCAAAGAAAGGGTATGTGTATCCAAAGCAATTACGGTGCCAGCTTGAAGCCCCGAGAGGCCGGATGGCGCTGGGCAGGTTGATTAAACCCATGCCCGCTCGCAAAGCTGAACACTGGTGTGTATACAAAATTGTCTACCAGCTTCAGCTTTTTGGCATTGATGGAAACCCGGGTGCACCGCACTCGTGCGCTTTTGGGGTGCGGTTGTGCACCTGTGCAGTGCTTGCTTGCCTCTGGTGCGTCGATGTGCACCAGAGTGGCGTGCCTCAGTCGCGGCTGGTGTGTGGGGTGGTCACTCGGCCCATGGCAGCGGCAAACTCGCTGACGGCAGCACCATGGTGAGAGTGAAGGTCAGCCAGCGGGCGTCAACCGGGAATGCATGCAGCGCGCCTGCACCGCCCTCAGGCCGGGTGTGCGCCGGGTCTGGCAATGGCAGCGTCCGAACGACACCGTCATCTGCCAGCCATTGCAGCCATGCATCCCATTGCCCACCGTCGTCCAGCGGTTGGGGGCCGTCAGGTAGGTGCTGGTGCGCCCAGGTCAGAACGGCCGTGACTTCGGCCAGCACGTCACTCACCCGTGCAGGGGGCACGCTGGCCATGGCTTCCAGCGTGTGGGTGTCGTCGCCGTTGTCGGTGGACTCAAAGTCCAACAACAATAGCTGTAAATCCATATCTATCAAGCGCTGGAGGTCTTTTTGATTCTGAATTTCAGCTCTCGTAGCTGCCCACGGGCAGGCAGCTGCAGAACAGGTTGCGGTCGCCGTACACGTTGTCCACCCGGCCCACGGGTGGCCAGTACTTCACGTTTTTCAGGCTGGCCACGGGGAAGGCACCCAGCTCACGCGGGTAGGGGCGGTTCCACTCCGCACCCAGCAGGCTGGCGGCGGTGTGGGGCGCCGCTTTGAGCGGGTTGTTGTCTTGCGGCCATTCACCGGCTTCCACTTTGCGCACCTCTCGCGTCGATGAAGCGGTCCAGCTCTTGCAGCGTTTCGCTCTCGGTGGGCTCCACCATCAGCGTGTTGGGCACGGGGAAGCTGAGCGTGGGTGCGTGGAAGCCATAGTCCATCAGGCGCTTGGCCACGTCTTCGGCCATCACGCCACTGGTGTCTTTCAGGCCTCGCAGGTCCAAGATGCACTCGTGCGCCACGTGCCCGTTTTCGCTCGCGTACAGCGTGGGGTAGTGGTCCTTCAGGCGCTTGCTGATGTAGTTGGCGCTCAGAATGGCCGTTTCGGTGGCGTGCTTCAGGCCATCGGCCCCCATCATGCGGATGTACATCCAGCTGATGGGCAGCACCGCGCTGACGGCACCCACGCCATTGACGGGCAGCCCGGCCGTGGCGTGGCCGGGCAGGTAGGGCACCAGGTCTTCCACCACACACACGGGCCCCACGCCGGGACCGCCACCGCCGTGCGGAATGCAGAAGGTTTTGTGCAAGTTCAGGTGGCTGACGTCGCCGCCAAACTCGCCGGGCGCGGCCACGCCCACCAGGGCGTTCATGTTGGCGCCGTCCACGTACACGCGGCCACCGTGCCTGTGCACCAGGGCGCACAGCTCTTTCACGCTGGTTTCAAACACGCCGTGGGTGCTGGGGTAGGTGATCATCACCGCAGCCAGGTGGGCGCTGTGCTGTTCGCACTTGGCTTGCAGGTCGGCCATGTCCACGTTGCCCTGGTCGTCGCATTTGGTGACGACCACCGTCATGCCCACCATCTGGGCCGACGCGGGGTTGGTGCCGTGGGCGCTGCTGGGAATCAGGCAGATGTTGCGGTGGCCTTCGCCCCGCGCTTCGTGCCAGGCCTTGATGACCAGCAGCCCGGCGTATTCGCCTTGTGACCCGGCGTTGGGCTGCAGGCTGATGCCGGCATAGCCGGTGGCCTGGCACAGCCAGGCGCGCAGCTGTTCGTCCAGCAGGCGGTAGCCTTCCAGTTGGTCGGCCGGGGCAAATGGGTGCACGTTGGCAAACTCGGGCCAGGTGATGGGAATCATCTCGGCCGTGGCGTTGAGCTTCATGGTACAGCTGCCCAGCGGAATCATGCTGCGGTCCAGCGCCAGGTCTTTGTCGCTCAGCTTGCGGATGTAGCGCAGCATGCCGGTTTCAGAGTGATGGCTGTTGAACACCGGGTGCGTCAGGAAGGCGCTGGTGCGGCGCAGCGACAAGGGAATGAGCGGCTCAATGCCGCCTTCAAACGCACCCACCTCGGGCATGCTTTGGCCGGTGAGGGCGAAGCAGACCCACAGTGCGTCGATGTCTTCGCGGGTGGTGGTTTCGTCCAGCGTGATGCCCACGCATCGGCCGTGGCTCAAACGCAGGTTGAAACCACACGACAGGGCGCGGGCCAGCACGGTTTCAGCGTCGGCCGGGGTGACCAAACGCACAGTGAGGGTGTCAAACGCGGTGTCGTTGGTCAGCTCGCAGCCCAGGTGCTGCAAGCCTGCCGCGAGGATGGCGGTGTAGCTGGCCACGCGCTGGGCAATGCGCGTGAGGCCCGTCGGGCCGTGGTACACGGCGTACATGCTGGCCACCACCGCCGGCAGCACCTGTGCCGTGCAAATGTTGCTGGTGGCTTTTTCGCGGCGGATGTGTTGCTCTCGGGTCTGTAGCGCCAGGCGGTACGCGGGGTTGCCGTGGGCATCCACACTCACGCCCACCAGGCGACCGGGCATGGAGCGTTTGAACTCGTCGCGGCAGGCCATGTACGCGGCGTGCGGGCCGCCCGCGCCCATGGGCATGCCAAAGCGTTGGGTGGTGCCCACGGCAATGTCGGCACCGAATTCGCCGGGGGGTACCAGCAGCGTGAGGGCCAGCAGGTCGGCCGCCACGATGACCACGCCGCCTTTGGCTTTGTAGGTTTGAATCCACTCCCGGTCATCTCGCACCACACCGCTCACCTCGGGGTACTGCAGCAACACGGCAAAACTGTCGTTTTCCAGGGCTTCTGAACCGGTGCAGGTGCGCACCTCGATGCCCAGCGGGCGTGCGCGGGTCTGGATGACTTCCAGGGTTTGGGGCAACACTTGGTCGTCCACGTAAAACACGTTGGATTTCGATTTGCCCGCACGGGCCGCCAGCGTCATGGCTTCAGCCGCTGCGGTGGCCTCGTCCAGCATGCTGGCGTTGGCCATGGGAAGGCCTGTCAGGTCGGTCACCATGGTCTGGAAGTTGACCAGAGCCTCCATCCGGCCCTGGGAAATCTCGGCCTGGTAGGGCGTGTAGGCGGTGTACCAGGCGGGGTTTTCCAGGATGTTGCGCAGGATCACGCCGGGCGTGTGGGTGCCGTGGTAGCCCTGACCGATGAAGCTTTTCATGGGCGTGTTGAGCGCCGCAACCGCTTTCAGCTCGGCCAATGCGGCGGCCTCGGTCACGGGCAGGGGCAGGTCCATGTCGGTGCTGCGCGCAATGCTGCGCGGCACGATGCTGTCGATCAGCGCACGGCGCGAGGCTTCACCAATCACGCTGAGCATGTGGGCCTCGTCGGCCTCGCTCACGCCGATGTGGCGGGCAATGAATTCGCTGGCGTTTTCCAGCTGGGTCAGGGGCAGGGCTGATGACTGAGCGGTGGGCATCGACATGGTGCGGGTGTCCTGTGGGGCAGAAGAACGGCGACACGGGGCCGCCGGGGAGCGCGGGGCCGGTGTTTACTGGGCCAGGGCGTTGTAGGCGGTTTCGTCCAGCAGGCCGTCGATTTCGGCGGCGTTGCTCAGCTTGACCTTGAAGAACCAACCGGCGCCCAGCGGGTCGGTGTTGGCCAGCGCGGGGTCTGCACGCAGGGCTTCGTTCACTTCGGTGATTTCACCGCTCACGGGCATGTACACGTCAGCGGCGGCTTTGACGGACTCGACCACACCAGCCACGTCTTTCTGGGCAAAGGTTTTGCCCACTTCGGGCAAATCGACAAACACCACGTCGCCCAGGGCGTCTTGCGCGTGGTGGGTGATGCCCACGGTGGCTGTGTCGCCATCGATGTTGAGCCATTCGTGGTCGGGCGTGTACTTGATCATGGGGTGCTCCAGAGTAGGAAATTAAAAAGTAGCTAACAAATGAATACAGTCAAGCGCTGGGTGCAAAAAAAGCTTGAAAACCGTGTGCGGTCAACCGGCCACCATCATCCACGGTAATAACGGGTGGGCACAAAGGGCATGGCCACCACTTCCATGGGCACGGGTTTGCCGCGCACCACGGCGTGCAGTCGCGTGCCCATGGCCGCGTGGCTGGGGGACACGTAGCCCATGGCAATGGGCTGGTTGATGGTGGGGCCTAGCAGGCCGCTGGTCACTTCACCCAGGTGTTCGCCATCCAGATCGGTCAGTTGTGTGTGCTCACGCACGGGCACACGTTCCAGGGCCAGCAGGCCCACACGCACTTTGTTGATGGCCTCGGTGCCATCGAGTTGGCCCAGCACGGTGTCGGCCCCGGCAAAGCCACCGGCACGGGCACCGCCGGTGCGGCGCACCTTTTGCATGGCCCAGTTCAGACCGGCTTCCACGGGGGTGGTGGTGGTGTCGATGTCTTGCCCATACAGGCACAGCCCGGCTTCCAGGCGCAGCGAGTTGCGGGCACCCAGGCCAATGGGCTTCACCTCCGGTTGCGCCAGCAGGGCGCGGGCGAGCGCCTCGGCGGCGGTGTCGGGCACGGAGATTTCAAACCCGTCTTCGCCGGTGTAGCCCCTTCCCAGTTGAAAGCGGCACCGGTCATGAACACCAGTTTCTCAACGCCGGGCACCAGGCGGGTCAGCGCCGTCACAGCCTGGGGGCCTTGCAGCGCCAGCAGGGCGCGCTCGGGCATGGGAATGACTTCGCAGCGCTGGCCAATCCGGTCTTCGATGTGCTCCAGGTCTCCCACTTTGCAGGCGCCATTCACGATCACGAAGATGTCGGTACCCCGGTTCACGAACATCAGATCATCGATGATGGTGCCGCCATCTGTCAGCAGCAGGCCGTAGCGCTGCTTGCCCACGGGCAGGCCCACCACGTCCACCGGCATCAGGGTTTCAAACGCGGTGGCGGCGTCAGGCCCCACCATGCGCAATTGGCCCATGTGTGACACGTCGAACAGCCCGGCGGCGGTGCGCGTGTGCTGGTGTTCGGCCATCAGGCCGGCCGGGTATTGCACGGGCATGCTGTAGCCCGCAAAGGGCACCATGCGGGCACCCAGTTCAATGTGCAGCGCGTTCA
>JAIFMP010000116.1 GCA_020048405.1 Hydrogenophaga sp. | reverse complement strand
CTGTGCCGGGGTTGCCAGCAGCATCAGCCACGCGCACTTTCAGTGTGTCGCTGGCGGTTAGCGTGACACCGGCAAGGCTCCAGGTGTCTGCACTGGTGCTGGTAGTGGCAGTCGTCCAGGTGCTGCCGTTGTCCAGTGACACCTGCACAATTTCGCCCGCCAGCAGGTTGGCACTGACGGTGCCGCTGATGGTTTGCGCTGCGGTATTGGTGATGAAATCGCTTGTGGTGCTTCCTGTGTCTGCGCTGAAAGCTATTGTTGTGATAGTGGCTGTGGGAGCGGTGGTGTCCGTCACGGTGAGCTGAACTTGCACCGGCGTGGTGGACTCTGTACCGATATTGTCCAGGGCCGCCACCGTGAAAGCGTTGATGGCTACGCCGTTGCTGTTGGTGGTGGGAGTCCAGTAGGCGTTGTGGGTGGCATCGACCAGGTTGTTGGTGGTGGCATTCCAAGCCGTGGCAGAACCTGCATCTACCCCAATTTTCAGCGTGCCAGTGCTGACCGCCTTGACAACAAAGCCGGTCACCGTGCCGTCGCTGTCGGCTTCGTCACCCTGGGCTGCCAGGTTGGCAAAAGTGATTTCTTTTTCAACCACATCCGAAGTGGAGCCCACCACCGCGCCGAAGCTGGTGAGGGTTGGCTTAATGTTGGCATTGATACGCAGCAGGGCGGGCACAGACGTGATGTCATTGCTGTCGGTGAAGGTAACGGTGAAGTCTCGCAACAGGCTATCCGGCGGACTAGCAGAGCCGCTCAAAAACGCGAGTGCGTCGAGCAAACGTTCGTAGTCAGCAATCAGTGCGGGCTGTTTCGGTTCGTAGTAGCCCGCAGGTGTGCTGTAAAAAGTGATCGTTCGCACGCCATTTGCGGTGCCCATTTCCCATATCCAATACATGCCATCAAGTAGTAATGGCGTGTTTGATGGATCGAAGTTTCCGGTGGAAATCTCTTGGAGAAACTCATATCCGTCGCTGTAAGCTGTTGAACCTTCGACCCGCAAGAAATCAAGCAGTCCTGGGACCGTGACGGCACTGACTGGTACGCTGATGGACAATGATTTCAGATGGGTCGCATCGGTCATCAGATTGGTGACCGAGTTGCTGGGCGTGGCTGTTCCGGTGGTGAAATACGTCATAGCCATCATTCACACCAGACGAGTTCACCCCAGTAGCCGATCCATTCAAATCCACGTAAGGTGGGTCATAGTCAATCACCAGGTTGGTCACCGTCGAACGGATAACGGCTGCCGCATCTCCCGAGGTGAATTTGGCGCTGTCAAAAGTCACCGTCAGGTTCGATACATCGTTGGCATTGGCGTGCGCCGTGGCGGTGCCGGTAAAGCTCAATTCAGCCGTGGTGTTGCTGGTGCGCGTCAGCACAGCGGTCAGGCCGGCTGGCTCGTTCGTGACCAGACCCGACCAGTCGGCACCGTTGCTGCCGGTAAAGGTGTCATTTGTCAGCGTAATCGTGCTGGTGCCGATGACCATGCCGGGGTTGGCCGGGTCTTCTGTAAACCGGGTGCTGCTGTAAGTCAGGACAGGCGGGTTGACGCGAAGCAGTGCGGGCACCGAGGTGGAGTCGTTGCTGTCGGTGTAGGTGACGGTGAAATTGCGCGGTGCTGTGTCAGAGCTAAAGTTTCTGAAGTACAACGAATCCAACAAGGTTTCGAAGGCTTCACGTGGCAGCGGTACGTTTGGTCCTTGTGAGCCGTAAAAGTTCAAGGTGCGCACGTCATTTGTCGTCGTGACGACATACTCCAAAACGTTTGACCCCGAAAAGACATTGCCGCCGCCAGTAGCGTTGTCATAGATCTGAAGATTCAAACTTTGGTTGTCCGATAGCACGTCCCCGGTCACCAATTGGCTGACCGGAATGCTGATGCTCATCGACTTCAGGTCGGTCGACGTGGTGACGAAGTTGGTCACATCAGTGGCGGGCGTAGATGTACCTGTGGAAAAGTAAATCTGGTTGCCATCGTTCACCCCTGACTGGTTTACCCCGGCTGTGGTGCCATTCAAATCGACAAAGGGCGGTTCGTAGTCAATCCGCAGGTTGTTGACCGTGGCGTTCTTGATTGCTGCGGCACTGTTGCCGACGAAATAGCTGTTGGTGAAGGTCACCGTCAGATTGGTCACGTCGTCCACATTGGCGTGGTCGACCGCTGTGCCGGTGAAGCTGAGTTGCGCCGTGGTGCTGCTGGTACGGGTGAGCACTGCCGTCAGGCCTGGTGGGACGTTGGTGACCAAACTAGACCAGTCGTCACCGTTGTTGCCTGTGAAGGCGTCGCCGGTCAGGGTGATGGTGCTGGTGCCAGTGACTTGGCCGGGGTGGTTGGCATCTTCTGGAAACGACTTGGCGCTGTAGGTCAGGGCTTTTGCATCGATTTGCAGCTGTGCGGTCAAAACGCTCTGGCCACCGCCATCGTTGAACGTGACGGTGAAATTGCGCGGTGCCAGATCGGTAGCGGCGTTGCTGAAGTAGAGCGAGTCGAGCAATGCGTCGAAGTCTGCTTTTGGCACCGCCAGTCGGCCAGTACCGTTTGGATTGCTGTGAATCGTTAACGTGAGCACGCCGCTGACATCTGCGAATTCAACTTCAAAATTACTTCCGATGAAATTGCTGGTCATGCTGTACGGATTGAGCAACGGCATGCTCCAGGAGCCGTCAGACAATGTATCTTCAGACACCAATTGACTGAACGGAATGCTGATCGTCATTGACGTTAAGTTGTCCTCACCGGTCAGCAAGTTGGTATCTGCGGTACTTGCGGTGCTGGTGCCAGACGTGATGAATATGTTGCTGCCCGTGTTGATGGCAGTTTGGTTCACCCCCGCTGCGGCACCGTTCAAATCCACCATGGGCGGGTCATAGTCAATCACCAGGTTGTTGACCGTCGAGTTGTTGACGTAAATGGCGTTGCCCAAGGTGAATTTGTCATCGCCAAAGGTCACCGTCAGGTTTGATACGTCGTCGGCATTGGTGTGGTTGGTGGCAATGCCGCTCAGGCTCAGTTGCGCCGTGGTGCTGCTGGTGCGGGTAAGCACGGCGGTCAGACCGTCTGGCACGTTGCTGACCAGGCTGGACCAGTCGGCACCATCGGTGCCAGTGAAGGTGTCGCCCACGGTAACCACACCGGGGCTGCTGGCATCTTCGTAAAAAGTGGTGCCGCTGTATTCAACGCCCTTGTACAAGATCAACTCGGCACTGCCACCAAGTTGTAGGGTGAAGTTGTCAATCTTGGTGATGCGCCCACCCTCAGTGGAGAAGTAGGTGTGCAACATCGGAGTACTTGCCACCTGGGTGTTGGTGACGGATGGCCCCATGACTTTCGAGCCATTGCTCAGTACGGTGTTGACAGTGGCATCGTCGGTCAACGTGAAGTCACCCGAGACACCGATCGCCGTGGTGCCATCGTTCTGGTACTTGGTGGCTTTCAGGCGCAAGTCAAATTTGTTGCTGCCCTTGGCGGTGGCAGTGAAATCAAACTTGAACCAGCCGCCCCCATCCAGCAAGTAGCTGGGGTTCCATGCCACAGTTGAGCCGGCTCCGCCCATCGCGGTGCCATCGTTTGCGATCGGACCGTTATTGATGAAACCACCGTTGGTGCCGTGAAAATACGCGCCAAAGTTGAAGTCAGCCGGTGCGCCGCCAGGGCCCGCGTTGGAATCTTTCACCTTTGTGGAAAAACCCAAAGCACCGTAGCCAGTGGATGACCCCGGCACAAACATGAACACCGAGACTTGGTACACCCCATCGGAAACGACGCTGTAGCCTTCCTTGGTAGTCCAGATCTGGTCAGCACCGGTGGATACCGCCACACCTGGGCCATTGTTCAGACCGGAAGCTCCCCCCCAAGTGAACGACCCCGTGGCAGGCGAAGGTTGTTGGCAACGTCAAAGGTTTGCGTGAAACTGAATGGCATGACTGGATGTCCCTTGAAAGGTTATGAATCGGTCTGGCGCGTCAGCACGGGCGCGGCGCTGCCACAAACGATACGCAACGCCCCCGGTTTGGAAAACCGATATTGCGCAGGCCGCGCAGGCTTTTTCAGGGGTGATTTCGCAATTTCGACATGCCACGCGTGGGCCAGCCGCAACACAGGCGGGCCACCGCCCTCAGCGTGAGGGCAGTTCGCCAAACTGGCGGCGGTAGTAGCGCGCAAAGTCGCCCAGATTTGGAAAGTAGGTCACCGCCAGCGATGTGACGGACTCGCTGCTGTCCGCACGGGCCAGTTTGTCGTGAACTTTGTGCAACTTCTGCATGGTCAGCCACTGCATGGGGCTGCAGCCGAGCTGTTTTTTGAAGGCCATTTGCAGGCTGCGCGCTGACAGGCCGCTGAAGGCTTCCAGGTCGGTCAGCGTCAGGCCAGCCTCCAGGTGGGCCTGCATGTATTCGCACAGTTGCGCCACCAGAATGGCGCTGTCGGCAGCCGTGCGCGGGTGCGCTGTCTGGGCCTGAAACATGCCAGGTTGCAACATCTGGGCGATGTAGCGGTACAGCATGTCTTGCAGGCCCAATTGGGCCAGCACTTGGCCATTGCACTGGTGCAGGTCAATCAGCGCGCCAAGGTGCTGTAACACGGCCCCAAAGGGCTGACCAGCCACGGTGAGTGGTGTAACCCGTGGGTTTTGCAGCTTCAAGTCCACCGCAGCATGACCCGGCAGGCCGAGCATGGCGCGCGCGGTGTTGGTGAGCACTTGGGGGTCAAACTGAAGCGAAACTTGGCTGCAGGCACCACCATTGCCCTTTACGCCACCACTGCCTTGGGGAAAGTACATGCCGCCCACATCGGCACCACACACATGCAAGCGGCTGTCCAGCATGCAGTTGAAATCACCGGTCAGGGGGATTTTCAGCGTTGCTTTTTTAGGCGCAGACCGGTCTAAATACGAGGGGGACATGACAGCTGCCACCACTTGCATGGCAGGCAGTGTCAAGGTGTTCATCTTGCTGCTGAACTCGCTTGCGCGGCCAATGGGGTCGTACGCGTTGACACCCGGCGCATGGTTGTTCATTTGATCGGCAAAAACCCTTGCATCTGTGTGCCAGACGGCATGGGTTTCGCCAAAAAGCAGGCCAGGAAAACTCGAAAAGGTCGACATGGTGTCGGCTGGGCAATTTTTGACGCGAACTCTGAAATCCAAGAGCCTGGATGTTATGCCAGCACAGGCATGCTGAATATCGAGTTTGCGAAGCCAACTGGCCTTGCCCTTTGGCCTCAGCGGTGTCGACGTGCGCGGGTTTGCGAGGGCAGTTCGCCAAACTGGCGGCGGTAGTAGCGAGCAAAGTCCCCCAAATTCGGGAAATACACCACCGCCAGGGACGTGACCGATTCGGTGGTGTCTGCGTTGAGCAGTTTTTCGTGAACTTTGTGCAACTTCTGCATGGTCAGCCACTGCATGGGGCTGCAGCCGAGCTGCTTTTTGAAGGCCATTTGCAGGCTGCGTGCAGACAGGCCGCTGAAGGCTTCCAGGTCGGTCAGCGTCAGGCCAGCCTCCAGGTGGGCGTGCATGTATTCGCACAGTTGCGCCACCAGAATGGCGCTGTCGGCAGCCGTGCGCGGGTGCGCTGCCTGGGCCTGAAACATGCCAGGTTGCAACATCTGGGCGATGTAGCGGTACAGCATGTCTTGCAGGCCCAATTGGGTGAGCACCTGGGCATTGCGCTGGTGCAGGTCAATCAGCAAGCCAAGGTGCTGTAACACGGCCCCAAAGGGTTGGCCAGCCACGGTGAGTGGTGTCACACGCGGGTTTTGCAGCTTGAGGTCAATGGCGGCGTAACCAGGCAAACCGAGCATGGCGCGTGCGGTTTTCTCCAGCATGAGTGGGTCAAACTGAAAGGCAGCCAGGTTGCGGCTGCCGCCGCTGCCCTTGAACTGGCCACTGCCCTGCGGGTAGAACATGCTGCCCCAGCCAACGCCACAGCGGTGTTGCCGACCGTCGAGCGAATTGTTGAATTCGCCAGCGATGGGCACCATCAACGTGGCAACCTGGGTCTGGTTTCTATCGATGTAGGTGGGGGTAACAGCAGCGGCAAGTAACCGCAGTTGGGGCAACTGCAGAGTACTGGACTTGCTACAGAACTCGCTTGCCCCGCCAATAGGGTCGTACGCATTGACCCCCGGTGCAACTTTGGCTATCTGTTCGCCAAATGAACGCGAGTCAGTCTGAAAAACGGCATCACTTTCACCAAAAAAAAGCGCAGGGAGGCTGGATCGCATGACCTTTTAACTTTTTCACGAGAGCTTTGATTTTATGGTCGGCGGATTCAAGAGCCGAAGTTCCCCAATCAGCCGCCTGAAACCCGGCTTGCCCCAGCTCCGCCGTGTTGCGTGTGGCCAGCGTCAGGCAGTGCTTTCAAAGGCTGGCGCGATGTTTGGCAGTGGTGGCTCTGCTCAGGGCTAACCCGCAGAACGTCACCTGTGTGTCACATGTCACGGCGGCGGTGGGTGCAAGGTGCAGGGCTTATCTGTTTTCTCAGCAAGGATCTGACCTGATGACCCCACAACGCCATTCCCCCCTGTTGCCTGTGGCCTTTGCCTGTGTGCTGGCGGGCTGTTCGTCGATGCCCGGCGGCACTGGCAGCGGCACGGCCACCATTGTTCGCACCACACACGGCATTCCGCACATCACCGCGCCCGACATGGAAACGATGGCGTTTGGTGTGGCTTATGCCCATGCGCAGGACAACGTGTGCCAGACGGCTGACCACCTGGTGACGGCGCGGGGCGAACGCTCGCTGCATTTTGGTGAGGCCGCTGGCGGCATCCTGGGGGTGCGCGGACTGCCCAACCCGCAAATTGACATTTTCATTGCGGCCCACATGGACGATGCTGCCCTGGCCAAGCTGTGGTCAGCTTCCAGCGCGGCCAACCAGGCACAGGCTCGCGGTTATGTGGCAGGGTACAACCGCTTTTTGCAAGACAACGCTGGCAAGCTGCCACCAGCCTGCAACGGCAAGCCCTGGGTGCAGCCCATGACACTGGCTGACTATTACCGCGCCACTGAGGTGGTGCAGGTGCAGGCCGGTGCTGGCGCGTTGGCCGATGCCATTGCCGCTGCAACCCCACCCAAACCCGAGGCCACCAAAACTGGCGGTGCCGGTCAGCCCGATCTGCCCGAGGCTGAGCGCGTGGCCGGTGCGCAAAGCCTGATGCGCGAGGCCGGTTTGCTGGACTCGCCCCTGGGCTCCAACGCCTGGGCTTTTGGCAAAGATGTCACGGCCAACGGCAAGGGCATGCTGCTGGGCAACCCGCACTTTCCGTGGGTGGGAACCAGCCGCTTCTACCAAATGCACCTCACGGTGCCTGGTCAGTACGACGTGATGGGCGCGAGCATTGGCCTGTCGGCGGTGGTGCAAATTGGTTTCAACAAAGACGTGGCCTGGTCGCACACGGTGTCCACCGGCAAGCGCTTCACGCTGCACGAGCTGGCACTGGTGCCCGGCCAACCCACCCAGTACCTGCTGGACGGCCAACCCCGCACCATGCAGCCCAAAACCGTCAAGTACCGCGTGAAAGACGCCAGTGGCCAGGTGCAGGAAAAGTCGCACACCGTCTGGCGCACCCACTTCGGGCCGGTGCTGGTCATGCCCCGTGCCGGGTTGAACTGGAACGCGCAAACCGCCTATGCCTTGCAAGACGCCAACGCAGGCGGCCTGCGCAGCACCGAAACCTACCTGGGTTTTGCCCAGGCCAAGAGTGTGGATGACATGCGCAAGGCGCTGGGCAACCTGGGCACCTCATGGGTCAACACCCTGGCTGCCGACCGCCCGACATGAGTGTGGTGCCCGACGTGGACGCCGCGCAACTGCAGCGCTGCGCGCCCAGCAAACCTGCGGCAGGGCTGCTGCCTGCGGCCGGGCTCGTGGTGTTGAACGGATCGCGCAGCGACTGTGACTGGAAAAAAGACCCCACCTCACCCGTGCCAGGCCTGACACCGCCAGCACGCATGCCGTCGGTGGTGCGCACCGACTGGGTCCACAACAGCAACGACAGTTTCTTCTACACCCAGCCTGCGACGACGTGGTGCGCAGGCCGCGCACCCGGTCAGAGTGGATCGAAATTCCGGAGCTGATTGGCAAGGGCAAGGTCACGTTGGCGGGCATTCAAGGCCAGTTGTTTGAAAACCGCAATCTCATGGCCCGCCACATCCTGCCCGACCTGCTGGCCGGTTGCAAAGCGCTGGCAACGCCCAGTACCGACGTTCGCGACGGCTGTGCCGCCCTGCAAACTTTTGTCACTGGCGGCATGCGCAACGATGCCGACGCCAAGGGTGCCCACCTGTTCCGCGAGTTCTGGCGCACGGCCAGCCAGATTCCCGGTGTGTACCGCGAACCTTTCGACAAAGCCCGCCCTGTGGACACCCCCACAGGCCTGAAGCTGGCCGACGCTGCCACGGCCACCAAGGTGTGGGATGCCTTGGGCGCAGCGGTGAAAAAAGTGCGCGATGCCGGTTTTGCTCTGGATGCTCCTCTGGGTCAGGTGCAACGAGCTGTGTTCACCGATGCCGACATTCCGCTGCACGGTGGCGACGAGATCGAGGGCGTGCTGAACAACTTGGGTGACCGTGGGCGGCCCGGCATCACCAAACGGGGCATTCGCATCGATTACGGCTCCAGCTACGTGCAAACAGTCACCTTTGACGACCGGGGACCTGTGGCGCAGGCCATGTTGACCTTTGGCCAAAGCACCAACCCTGCGTCGCCCCATGCCACCGACCAGTTGCGCCTGTTTGCAAACAAGCAGTGGCCCACCTTGCCCTTCCATGCGGATGACGTGGCCCGCCAGCGCATTGGCGAGCCACTGGTGTTGAAGCGTTGAACCATCCAGACCAGGGCTGCTGAGTATTGAAATATTGCATACCAGCTAGTGGTGTCATGCGGATTGGCAGGGGGCCTGAGCCCTCTGACAATCAGCCCCGCATCTCAACAACGCCCTGGCCGAACATGCAAACCTCTGGTCCCTTCGACAAAACCCCTGGCTGGCTGGACTGGTTCAGCGGTCCGGCCAAACCCCGCTTCCAGGTACCCACCGGTGCAGTGGATGCGCACTGTCATGTGTTTGGCCCCGGCGCGGAGTTTCCCTACGCGCCGGAGCGCAAGTACACACCCTGTGACGCGTCCAAACACCAGCTGTATGCGCTGCGCGACCACCTGGGGTTTGAGCGCAACGTGGTGGTGCAGGCCACCTGCCACGGTGCTGACAACCGTGCCATGGTCGATGCGCTGACCAGTAGCAACGGTAAGGCCCGTGGCGTGGCCACCGTCAAACGCACCGTGACCGACACCGAACTTCAGGCCATGCACGATGCAGGGGTGCGCGGTGTGCGATTCAACTTCGTGAAGCGCCTGGTGGACTTCACCCCCAAAGACGAGTTGATGGAGATTGCCACCCGAATCCAGGCCTGGGGCTGGCACGTGGTGATTTACTTTGAAGCGGTTGATCTGCCCGAGCTGTGGGACTTTTTCACGGCGCTGCCCACCACCGTGGTGGTGGACCACATGGGCCGCCCCGATGTGAGCAAGCCCATGAACGGCGATGATTTCGGCCCCGAGTTCGAACTGTTTTTGAAGTTCATGCGCCAGCACCCCAATGTGTGGAGCAAAGTGAGCTGCCCCGAGCGCCTGAGCGTGACCGGCCCCAAGGCGCTGAATGGCGAACAAAACGCCTACACGGACGTGATTCCCTTCGCCAGGCGCGTGGTGAAAGAGTTCCCCGACCGCGTGCTGTGGGGCACTGACTGGCCGCACCCCAACCTGAAAGACCACATGCCCGACGACGGCCTGCTGGTGGACTTCATTCCCCACATTGCGTCCACGGCCGAGCTGCAGCACAAGCTGCTGGTCGCCAACCCCATGCGCCTGTATTGGCCCGAAGAGGTGAAATAAATGGCACTCGATAAACCTTACCTTGACGTGCCCGGCACCATCATTTTTGATGCCGAGCAAAGCCGCAAAGGCTATTGGCTGAACCAGTTCTGCATGAGCCTGATGAAGGCCGAGAACCGCGAGCGCTTCAAAGCCGACGAGCGTGCGTACCTCGATGAATGGGCCATGACCGAAGAGCAAAAGCAGGCCGTGCTGGCCCGCGACCTGAACTGGTGCATGCGCACCGGCGGCAATATTTACTTTCTGGCCAAGATCGGTGCCACGGACGGCAAGAGCTTTCAGCAAATGGCTGGCAGCATGACCGGCATGACCGAAGACGAGTACCGCGCCATGATGGTGGCCGGTGGCCGCAGCGCCGAAGGCAACCGCTATGTGGGCGAAGACGGAGATGCCCAGGCACACCGGCAGCCCCAAGGGGCTGGCTCCCAACACCCCGGATCGAAAGCACTCTGACCATGGCCCGCATCACCGCTTCCGTTTACACATCACATGTGCCCGCCATCGGCGCGGCCATTGACCTGGGCAAAACCCACGAACCCTATTGGCAGCCTGTGTTCAAGGGCTACGAGTATTCCAAGCAATGGATGAAGGACAACAAGCCCGACGTGATTTTTCTGGTTTACAACGACCACGCCACCGCCTTCAGCTTGGACCTGATTCCCACCTTTGCCATTGGCACTGCGGCTCAGTACCAGCCCGCGGATGAAGGTTGGGGCCCACGCCCGGTGCCCGTGTGGCCAGCCACATCGCGCAGAGCGTCATTCAGCAAGACTTTGACCTGACCATCGTGAACAAGATGGCTGTAGACCACGGCCTGACGGTGCCGCTCAGCTTGATGTGTGGCCAGCCCGAGGCGTGGCCTTGCCCGGTGATCCCTTTCGCCGTGAACGTGGTGCAGTACCCCGTTCCCAGCGGCCAGCGCTGCTTCAACCTTGGCCAAGCCATCCGAAAAGCGGTGGAAAGCTATGACGAAGACCTGAACGTGCACATCTGGGGCACCGGCGGCATGAGCCACCAACTGCAGGGCGCACGCGCTGGCCTCATCAACCGCGAATGGGACAACGCCTGGCTCGACCAGATGATTACCGCCCCCGCCGCTTGCGCCGCCACCCCCCACATCGATTACGTGCGCGAAGCTGGCAGCGAAGGGATCGAGCTGGTGATGTGGTTGATTGCACGCGGCGCTATGTCAGATGTAGCTGATAAAGCATGCCAAATAAGCGTGAAGCACCGTTTTTACCATGTACCCGCTTCCAACACGGCGGTGGGACACCTCATTCTGGACAACAACTGACCATGACCAAAACCATCAAAGTCGCGTTGGCGGGTGCCGGTGCCTTCGGCATCAAGCACCTTGACGGCATCCAGAACATCGACGGTGTGGAGGTGGTCAGCCTCATCAGCCGCGATCTCGACAAAACCAAAGAAGTAGCAAACAAGTACGGCATCCAGCACGTGACCACCGAGCTGTCCGACAGCCTGGCCCTGCCAGAGGTGGACGCTGTCATTCTGTGCACCCCCACCCAAATGCACGCTGACCAGACCCTGGCCTGCCTGAAGGCGGGCAAACACGTGCAGGTGGAAATTCCCCTGTGCGACGTGTTGGCCGAGGGCGAAGAGGTGGTGCGCGTGGCCCAGCAAAGCGGCCTGGTGGCCATGTGCGGCCACACCCGCCGCTTCAACCCCAGCCACCAATATGTGCACAACAAGATCAAGGCGGGCGAATTCAACATCCAGCAAATGGATGTGCAGACCTACTTTTTTCGCCGCAGCCCCGCAGCTGGACCGACCACCTGCTGTGGCACCACGCTGCCCACACGGTGGACCTGTTTGCGTACCAGTGCGGCAGCCCCATCGTCAAGGCCAACGCCATCCAGGGGCCCATCCACCCCACGTTGGGCATTGCCATGGACATGAGCATTCAGCTCAGGGCCGCCAACGGTGCCATTTGCACGCTGAGCTTGAGCTTCAACAACGACGGCCCGCTGGGCACGTTTTTCCGCTACATCGGCGACACGGCCACCTACATCGCCCGGTATGACGACCTCTTCACCGGTAAGGAAGAAAAAATTGACGTGAGCCAGGTGGCGGTCAGCATGAACGGCATTGAGCTGCAAGACCGCGAGTTTTTTGCCGCCATCCAAGAAGGTCGCCAGCCCAACGCCAGTGTGGCGAGCGTGCTGGGCTGCTACCAGGTGCTGCACGACCTGGAGCAGCAATTGGGCATGGGGTAAGGCAGAGCTGGGCCGAGGCGCGCCACAATCGGGCTTTTGACCCGCTGCTGCTGCACATGAAAAAAGTCCTGCTTCTCAACGGCCCCAACCTCAACCTGCTGGGCACCCGTGAGCCCACCCAATACGGCAACACCACGCTGGCCGATGTCGAAACGCAGTTTGTGCAGGCTGCCGCCCGCATGGGATGGGATGCCGAGTGCTTCCAGAGCAACTGGGAAGGCGCGCTGATCGACAAAATTCACGAGTACGGCCAATGGTTCAAAGTCGGCCAGGCCGTTGGCGTGGTGTTCAACCCTGGGGCATTCACCCACACCAGCATTGCGTTGCACGACGCGATCAAGGGTGTGGACGGTCTTCCAGTGATCGAAACGCATATCTCCAACGTCCACGCACGCGAAGAATTTCGCCACCGTTCGTGGGTATCACCGGTGGCGGCGGGCATCGTGGTCGGGTTCGGTGTGGACGGCTACCTGTTGGCTTTGGAAGGGCTGCACCGCATTCACCAGCGTTCGGTGAGCTGACCCGCAGTAGATGAAAAGTCACTGGTACGCCGATGGCCTGGCGCTGGCCGCCATTGCGCTGTGGGGCACGCTGGCGGCACTGGGCGTGTCGCTGTCGCATGTGCCCCCTTTTTTGCTGACGGGGCTTTCGCTGCTGATCGGTAGCCTCATTGCGCTGCCCCTGTCGCGTTTTCAGCTGGCCGCATGGCGCGTGCCACTGCGCACGCTGGGGTTGGGGGTGTACGGGTTGTTCGGGTTTCACTTTTTGCTGTTTGTGGCCCTGCGCCACGCACCGCCTGTGGAAGCCAATTTGGTGAACTACCTGTGGCCCCTGGGCATGGTGGTGCTCGCTCCGGTCTTGTTGCCCGGCATGCACATTCGCTGGCAGCATGTGGGCGCAGCGGTGCTGGGGTTTGTGGGGGCCGCCGTTGCCATTTTGGGGCGCAGCAGCGGGCAGGCCGGGATTCACCTGACGTTTGAACCCGGTTACTTGCTGGCGCTGTGCTCTGCGTTTGTGTGGGCCAGCTACTCACTGCTGACGCGGCGGGTGCCCACGTTTCCCACGGCCGCTGTGGGCAGCTTTGCGGCGGTGTCTGGTCTGTTGTCGTTGGCATGCCATGCCGTGCTGGAACCCGCCACGGCGCTCAGCCTTCAAGACTGGTTGTTGGTCGTCGCCATGGGCCTGGGGCCGCTGGGGGGGGCATTTTTTCTGTGGGATGCCGCCATCAAGGCGGGTGATCCACGCCGCATCGGGCTCATGGCGTTTCTGACGCCCTTGTTGTCCACCGCGTTGTTGGTCACGGTGCGGGGTGACCCGCTGCAATGGAACGTGCTGTTGGCTGCCGTGCTCATCATTGGAGCCGCCGTGTGGGGCAGCCGGGTACCGCAGTAAGCAGACCCCAGAAAGCCGTGGCCCGCATGCCAAACCCAGATGCCCAGTGCACCGGTTTTGACCCTCAGCCAATGGTTGGGAATTTATAAGTTTTTTGCAATAAAGTGAATATGGTATTGCATGGGTAGCTATTATTTTGCTGTCTTTATGCTCGCTTGATTGCGGTATTTGTGGCCTGAAACAAAACGACATAAACCGCTACAGCGCCGACACCCAATTCACCCGGCTCCCGGGCACCATGGCGGTCATGTTCAACAGCTTCCTGAAAGGAGCACCCCCATGAAAACCTGGATCAAACGCAGCCTCATTGGCCTGGCCACCGCCACCGTCGTGTTGGGCAGCATCACCGCTTGCGGTACGCGTGGCGACCATGCCCGCACCTGGAGCGATGAGCGCATCACCGAGATGCGTGGCAAAGCGGTCGACAAAATCAGCGACAAGCTCACCCTGAACAGCGCACAAAAGCAAAAACTGGGCGTACTGGCCGATGAAATGATCGCGTCGCGCAAAGCCATCAAAGGCGACTCGGCCGACCCCCGCACCGAACTGAAAGCACTCGTTGCCGGTGACAAGTTCGACCGCACCAAAGCACAAACCCTGCTGGACCAGAAAACCCAGGCCGTGCAGGGCAACGGCCCCAAGGTGCTGGCTGCCTTCGGCGACTTTTTTGACAGCCTGACACCCGAGCAACAAAAGCAGGTGCGTGACAAGCTCGACAAACGCGGCCACGGCTGGTGGGGCAGGGGCTGAGAGCAGGGGCTGAGAGCAGGGGCTGGCCCGCTGTCAAAATCGCCGGAATGAACCGCATCTTGCTGATCGACGATGACGAGCAGTTGGGCCCGCCGCTGGCGGCGTATTTCCAGCGCTTCGAGCTGCAACTGGTGCATGCCACCCGGCCCAGTGCCGGGCTGGCACAACTGCACACAGGCGGCTTTGATGCCGCCATCCTGGATGTGATGCTGCCCGAGATGGACGGCTTTGAGCTGTGTCGCTCCATCCGCAAGGTGAGCGACATACCCATCGTCATGCTGACCGCACGCGGCGACGTGATGGACCGCGTGGTGGGCCTGGAGTTGGGCGCTGACGACTATTTGCCCAAACCCTTTGAGCCCCGCGAACTGGTTGCCCGCTTGCAAACGGTGTTGCGTCGGCGCAAGCCGGCACAGCCGGTGGCCGGTCATGTGGTGGCAGCCGAATTGCGCTTCGACGGGCTTCACATAGACCCCACCCGCCGCAGCGTGGCGCGGCTGGGTACCGAGGTTGAACTCACTGGCACCGAGTTTGAGTTGTTGCTGTTGCTGGCGCGTGAGCCAGGCAAGGTGTTCAGCCGCGACGACATCCTGAACCAACTGCGTGGCCACGAGGCAGAGCTGTACACCCGCGCGGTGGACATCGTGGTCAGCCGACTGCGCCGCAAGCTGGAGCCGCTGGACTGCATCAAAACGCTGCGCAACGTGGGCTATTCGCTGGCGCTGCGGCCAGTCACTTCATGAAGACCGCTCCGGTTGCTGACCAGCGGGTGCCGTCTTGGCTCGGCATCAGGCGTCGGCTGGCCCATTCCATCAAGCTGCGCATGGTGCTGCTGTTCCTGTTGTTGGCAGCGGCCATGACGCTGGTGTTCGTCACCGGCGCGCAAAAGGCGTTTTCGCTGGGCTGGCGCGAAGCCGCCCGGCCCTTGCTGATGGACTATGTGGACCGTTTGGCCGCAGACGTCAGCCCCCCCGGTACAACCGCACCACCCAGCACCGAGCAGGCCAGGGCCATTACCGAGCGCCTCCCACTGACAGTCGACATAGCTGGGCCGGTGGTCAACTGGCGTTCCCACCCGGACCAGAAGCAGCCGCCCTGGCGACAGGGCGACGACAGCAGCAACCAGTGGAGTGACGACAAAACCTGGGACAGGCTGGTCAGGCGAACCACAGCCGATGGGCACACCATCGAATTTGGCATCAACGAAGCGGTGCTGGAGCGCCGTCCGCGCCTGCTGGGTGTGGCACTGGCCGCTGTGTTGCTGCTGACGCTGCTGGCCTGGTTGTATGTGCGCCGACTGCTCAGGCCGCTGGACGCCATTGGCGAAGGTGCACGCCGCTTTGGCGCGGGGGACTTCAGCCAGCCGATTGCACTGCGCAACCCGCAAAGGCCCGATGAGCTGGGCGAACTGGCGGCCACGCTGAACACCATGGGCGACGACATTCGCCAAATGCTGGACGCCAAGCGGGCCCTGCTGCTGGCCATCAGCCATGAGCTGCGCAGCCCACTCACCCGGGCACGCCTGCATGCCGAGCTGTTGCCCGAAACCGGTGACACGGATGCGCAGCGCGCCGCCCTCCAGCCTGATTTCAGACCTGCTGGAAAGCGAGCGCCTGGCTGGCCGGCACGCGTCCCTGCATCGCGAGCGGGTGGCGCTGCCCGTGCTGGCTCAAGAAGTGTTGGTCGAGTTGCAGGCGCGTTACCCGAGGGCGGCGGCGGTGCAGGTGCGTGCCGATGCCTCCTTCCCTGTGCTGACGCTGGATGCGGCTCGCATGCGCCTGATGTTGCGCAACTTGCTGGACAACGCATTGCGACACGGCAGCGACGCACTGCAAGCGCCCGACGTGCAATTGTCGGTGGGCGAGCAGGGCGTGAACGTGTTGGTGCGTGACCATGGGCCTGGCGTGCCCGACGCCGATCTGCCCCGCCTGGCCGAGCCCTTTTTTCGACCCGATGCCGCCCGCACGCGGGCGCAGGGTGGGGTGGGTCTGGGCCTGCACCTTTGCAAGCTGGTGGTCTTGGCGCATGGCGGTACCGTCACGCTGGAAAACGCCAAGCCCGGGCTGGCGGTGACGGTTGTGTTGCCCATGCACTTGTAGCCTATTATTCGGGGTGTTTCCCCTAGTGGAGCTCCACATGACACCCATCACCTTCGACAGCACTCCGGCGGTTGCCAACGTCCGGCGCACCACCCCTGCTGACAACAGCAGGCCCGCCGCTGACAGCGGCACGCCAGCACCTGCCACCAACAACCCCCGCCCCAGCGTTGTGTTGAACCTGAACAGTTCTGCCAACCAGGCAGCCACCAACGGCGTGACCTACGGCAACCCCCGCACCGCTGGGTCTGCGTCCAACGCAAATTCGGCAAGCGGCGCAGAGCGCAACAACCCAGTCCAAGCCCGCAGCACTGAACAGCAGGACTCTGAGCGCATTGAAATGGACCGCCGCAACCTGCAGTCTGCACAGGCTTCCAGCACTTCCCGGCAAGCGGTGGCGGCCAATCCGTCAGCCTGAGCTGGGCCACATCGGGCATGTGAACCATGTTGTCGGT
>JAIFMP010000102.1 GCA_020048405.1 Hydrogenophaga sp. | reverse complement strand
TTGGCATGTTCCTGGTGATTTTGTCGGTGGTCAGCGCCGCCATCGTGGCCTTCATCATCTACACCATGACCATGGGCAAGCTGCGCGAAATCGCGGTGTTGAAGCTCATTGGCACCCGCAACACCACCATCGCCGGGATGATCCTGCAGCAGGCCTTGGGTCTGGGGCTGATCGGGTTTGTGGTGGGCAAGGTGGCCGCCACACTGTGGGCCCCGGCGTTTCCCAAATACGTGCTGCTGCTCACCAGTGATGCCGTCATCGGCTTTGCCGCCACCATGGTCATTTGTGCCTTGGCCAGCACACTGGCCATCCGCGTGGCGCTGAAGGTGGACCCCGGAGCGGCCATTGGCTGAACCTGGCATCCCCACCGGCGGCATCCTCATCGAAGGGCTGCGCAAGGTCTACGGCCAGGGCGACACCGCCGTGGAGGCCCTGAAAAACATCAACATGCAGGTGGCCCCCGGCGAGGTGGTGGGCCTGGTCGGTCCCTCCGGCTCGGGCAAAAGCACCCTGCTCAAGTGTTTGGGTGCCATCATCGAGCCCACTGCCGGGCGCATGACGCTGGGCAACGAGGTGATTTACGACAACGGCTGGCGCGTGAAAGACCTGCGTGCCCTGCGGCGTGACCGAATCGGTTTCGTGTTCCAGGCACCGTATCTGATTCCGTTTCTGGACGTGACTGACAACGTGGCCCTGCTGCCCATGCTGGCCGGGGTGCCCAACGCCGCAGCACGCGCCCGTGCGCTGGAACTGCTGACGGCGCTGGACGTGCAACACCGCGCCAAGGCCCAGCCCAACCAGTTGTCGGGCGGTGAACAGCAGCGCGTGTCCATTGCCCGTGCGTTGGCCAACAAACCGCCGGTGATATTGGCCGACGAGCCCACGGCCCCACTCGACAGCGAACGCGCCCTGGGCGTGATGCGCCTGCTCAACCAGATGGCCCGCCAGGCACAAACGGCGGTCATCGTGGTCACACACGATGAAAAAATCATCCCCACCTTCAAGCGGATTTACCACATCCGTGACGGGCAAACGGTGGAAGAGGCGGGCGAGGGCAGGGCGCTGGACTGACGTCAGCCAAACGTCGGCAGGTTCGGTGTGACCACCGGTTTGCCCGCTGCAACCCAGGCGTCGTAACCACCGGCGATGGAGACCACGTTCAGGTAACCCATGGCTTGCATGCTGCAAGCCGACAGGGCAGCACGGCCGCTGGTTTTGCAGTACAGCACCACGGCCAGGTCGCGGCGCTCCAGCGCGGGGTTGCCCGACAGTTTGAATTCCAGCAACCCGCGTGGCAGGTTGACCGCGCCTTGCAGGTGGCCTGCCGCGTATTCGTCGGGCTCACGCACGTCGATCACCACGTCGGCCGCAGCCAAGACCGAATCCACCTGGGTCAGGGCGATTTCACGGGACTGGGCTTTGGCGGCCATCACGAGATCGAGAGCAGTTTTCATGGGTGTTTGCCTTGCGGAAAAAGTAGCTGAAAAGTGAATGCAGATAAGCGGTAGTGGGACAATTTATTGAAAATCAATGACCGGCGTGCAGTTTGTCGTGGATGCGCTTGGTGGTGCGCCACACGGCCCACAACACCAGCGGCACCAGCGCACCGGCTGCCAGCTCGGGGTGAATGGGCAAGCCAGCCGCTTTGCCCGCTTTGCCCACGTACAGCGCCAGGCTGATGACGTAATAGCTGATGGCGGCAATCGACAGGCCTTCCACCGTGCTTTGCAGGCGCAGTTGCAACTCTTGCCCACGGGTGAGCTTTTCCAGCAACTGCTGGTTCTGCGCTTCGGTGGCAATGTCCACGCGGGTGCGCAGCAAGGCACTGGCTCGTGTGATTCGGTCTGACAGCGACGACAGCCGCTGTGCCGTGGCAGAGACGGTGGCCATGGCGGGAGACAGCCGTCGGTTCATGAATTCACCAATGGTTTGTGTGCCAGGTACCGGTGTTTCGCGCAGCTCGGCAATGCGTTGCAGCACGATGTGGTGGTAGGCCTCGGTGGCAGCAAAGCGGTAGGCGTGGTTGGCGGTGGCCATTTCCACGCGCGCCGCCAACGTGGCCAGCCGGTTGAGCAGTTCGGGGTCGGACTGGTCCCCGCTTTCTATATGGGCAGTGATGGTGGCGAGTTCGCGCTCTGTGTCGGTCAGCGTGGGCATGAGAGACTTGGCCACCGGCAGCCCGCGCAGTGCCATGAGGCGGTAGGTTTCCAGCTCCAGCAAGCGTTGCGACACGCGCCCAGCCCGTGTTTCGGTGGTGCTGGCGGGGGCAATCACCAGCATCCGCTCGAACCCGCTGGGGCGCAGCATGAAATCGGTCAGTGCCCATGAGTGGCCGTTGTTGCCCATGACGGAGGCCACCAGGGAGTGGTCGCCCAGCCATGCACGGCCCTGCTTCATGGTGCCTTCCGTGTCGCGGGTGTCACCATGCAGCATCGCCAGCTTGATGGCGGCCATGGTTTGTCCGGGAATGCCACTCAGCCAGTCAGCGGGCAGCATGAGACCGGACAACAGTTCGGGGTCGGAGTTGCCCAACTGCGCGTGCTCTGGCAGCGGCTGGACGATGGAGTAACGGGTGAACTCACTGTGCCGTTCCCACTTAACTGTGTGGTTGCTGTGGCGCAGGCGCAGAAAATTCTCACTCAGGTCGTTGAGAGTGAGGTTCTGGTGGCCAGGCAACTTTTGCAGGTGAGCCAGTTCGTCGGCACGGGTGATGCCTTCGTTCAGCACCGCCACGTAGACCACCAGCGCGGGTAGGCGTATGCGGGCGGAGGGGCGTGCATGCACCTCGTTGTGCAAGGTTTGCCGCAAGCCTGCATCTGCAGGCAGGTACACGGGCCCCCGTTCGGCGGGTGGAATGGGGAGGGGGGGGGTAGCGTGGGGCAACATGGGGCTATTTTCCCGCCTAATCAGCGGGAAAGGCCGGGTATCAGAACGCCAGGGTCTGCACGCCGGGTTTCAGCAGGTGGGCGGCCACGTCGGCGGGGTTGGCGGCGGTCACGCCCGCAATCAGGTCGGCCGCCACTTTGCCGCTGTTGGGCAGGTAGAGGGCGCACACCTCCACTTTGGCTCCGGCCTTGATCACGCCCTGCAGCATTTGCTGAGGTGTCACGTTGCGGGGCTTGAGGCTGGGCATCTCTTTGCCGTTCACGGCGATGTCGGCGGCGGCGTCGCACAACAGCACGCGCACGTTGGCTTTTTGCTCCAGGGCCTGACCGGCGAGCACCAGGCCAGCGCCTTGAGCCATGGCGTTGCCGCTGTGGATGTTGACGAACAGGTCGGCGGCTTGGGCGGACACAGCAGCGGCCAGCAGGGTGGCGGCGAGGGCGAACTTCTTCATGGAAAACTCCTTGGGGTTTGAAAAACTGGGAACGAAACGGCTGATGCGGGCGCGGCGTTCAGCGGGCCAGCGCGGTGCGCAGGTCGGCTTCGCTGGTGGCGTAGGCCACGCTGTGCACCACGCCATTGACGAGGCTGATGAGGGTCACGCTGTCGGGCTGGCGGAGCCAGGCTGCCAGCGTGGGTTCTTCCAGCGAGACGCCTACCTTGAACGGCATTTCGCGCAGTGAGGGCAGGGCAAACATGCGGGTGGCAAAGCCTGGCATCTTGCTCATGTCAGCCACGTAGGCGGCGTGGCGTTGGGCCAGGAAGTCTTTGGGTTCTTTCTCCAGCACGGCCTGCACCAGGTTGGAGGCTTTGCGTCCGGATGCCAACAGCACCACACGTGTGTCGGCACCCACGGACCATGGCTGGTCGTGTTGGTCTTTGAGTTTGAGTGCGGGCAGGGGTTGGCCTGTGCTCACCTGTGCGCCTGTGGTGGCGACGGTTTGCGCCTGGGCTGTGACCGGCAGCAGGTGGGTCAATGCGGTGAGGGCCAGGGCAGCGGCTGCGAGCCAGGGTCGCAAAAAAGTGAAATGGGGCATGGCGCGATGGTTGGGTTGTGAAGGGGGTTCAGGCCAGGGCAATTGCTTTGCGCTTGAAGATGCCGCCGACCAGAAATGCGCCAAACGGCACAAACGCGGCCACCAGCAGGAGGATGGTTTCCCGGGCGTTGAGGTGACCGGCACCGGTGTTGCGCAACACCAGTGCGGCGTACAGCAGAAATGCGGCACCGTGGATGGGACCCATGACGGACACGCCCAAGGGCCAGCCCGCGAGGCGCTTGAGAGGCACGGCAATGAACAGCAACAGCAGCAGCGTGGCGCCTTCACCCAGAGAGGCCAGGCGCAGGGTGCGCAGGCTGGCCAGCGCGGCGGAGGGGTTGGTTTGGTCAGACGGCATTGAGTGGGAGCTTCAGGTAACGGATGCCGTTGTCTTCGGGCGGGGGCAACTGCCCCGCGCGCATGTTCACCTGTACCGACGGCAGGAGCAGCACGGGCATGGACAAGGTGGCATCGCGTGCGGTGCGCATGGCCACGAACTCAGGCTCGGAAACGCCAGAGTGCACGTGCACGTTGCCGGCTTTCTCGGCTGCCACGGTTGTCACGCACTGAGCTTCGCGCCCCTCGGGCGGGTAGTCGTGGCAGAGGTAAAGCTCGGTGCTGTCGGGCAGAGACAGCACCTTTTGGATGGATTGGTACAGCGTGGCCGCACTGCCACCGGGGAAGTCACAGCGTGCGGTGCCGTAGTCGGGCATGAAGAGGGTGTCGCCCACAAAGGCCACTGTGCGCACGGGGTCGGTGCTGTGGTCGGTGATGACATAGGTCATGCATGCAGGGGTGTGGCCCGGGGTGTGCAGGGCACGTGCCGTGAGACCGCCGATGTGGAAGCTGTCACCGTCGGACAGCAGGCGGTCGAACTGGCTGCCGTCGCGCGCGAAGTCGCTGCCGGCGTTGAACAGCTTGCCGAACACGTTTTGTACGGCGGTGATGTGTGAGCCAATGGCCAGTTGACCGCCCAGTTTCTGTTGCAGGTAGGGCGCGGCGCTCAGGTGGTCGGCGTGTACATGGGTTTCCAGCAGCCACTGCACCTGCAGTTTCAGCTCACCCACGCGGCAAATCAACACGTCTGCACTGGCGGTGGAGGTTCGCCCCGACTTGGGGTCGTAGTCCAGCACGCTGTCGATCAGCGCGCACTGACTGCTGGCCTGGTCCCAGACGATGTGGCTGAAGGTAGAGGTGGCGGGGTCGAAGTGCGACTCGATGTGCATGCGGGCAGTGGCTGTCATGGCGGTTGAGGCGGTGTAAAAAAGCAAGGAGCCAAAGCTCCTTGCAAGCTCTGACTCAGAGCGACTTTGTGGAGTAATACCAGTCGGTGGTGTTGTAACCCTCGCTGGCGCGCTTGGCCACTGCTTCGGCGGTTTTGGGCGGCGGCACGATCACGTCGCAGCCAGGGGTCCAGCCTTCGGGCGTGGCGATTTTGTTGGCGTCGCTGGTTTGCATGGCTTGCAGCAGGCGCACGAACTCGTCGATGCTGCGGCCGTTGCTCATGGGGTAATACACCATGGCGCGCAGGATGCCGTTGGGGTCGATGAAGAACGTGGCGCGCACGGCTTGCGTGTCGGCGGCGCCAGGGTGAACCATGCCATAAGCGCGGGCCACATCCATCTTGATGTCTTCAATGATGGGAAAGCTGATCTCCACACCGAACTTCTCCTTGATGTTCTGCGTCCAGGCCAGGTGGGAATACAGGCTGTCGATGGACAGGCCGATCAACTCGCAATTCATGCTGCGGAAGGTGTCAGCGTGTTTCTGGAAGCCGATGAACTCGGTGGTGCACACGGGCGTGAAGTCCGCAGGGTGCGAGAACAGGATGAGCCACTTGCCCTTGTAGTCGGCCAGGCAGCGGTCGCCGTGGGTGGTTTTGGCGTGGAAGGTGGGCGCGGCTTCGTTGAGGCGGGGGAAAGAAACGGTCTGGTCCATGGTGATCTCCGGTGGGTTGAAGAAAGAAATTAACTTGCTTGTGTCGATTGATGTTTGCAATCGATGTCTGCAGTTTACATACCCCTTGGGGTATTTTGCATGGTTTGTTCCTATCGTGCCCATAGCCCTGTGCGGGTCCGGGTTTTCAGCGTGTGGCCACTTTCCCTTGCATGGGCAGATCAGCGTAGTAGGTGGCCAGGGCCTCTATTTCGCTGCGGCTGAGCTTCTTGGCAAAAGCGGCCATGCCTTTGGCGCTGTCGTTGTGGCGCACACCGCTCTGGTAGTCGAGCAGGGTGCGCACGAAGTACAGAGGGTTTTGCCCCGCCAGGGCTGAGGCTTCCAGCTTGCCACCCTGGCCCACCACTCCGTGACAGCTGGCGCAGGGGGTCAGCAGGCGGGACTTGTCGCCGTGGCGCACCAGGGTTTCGGCAGGGACATCCTGGGCGGCGGCGACGGGTTGTGGCCGGGGCGTGCCGTCGGCCAGCGGGGCGGGCAGGGAGGCGTAGAACGCGGCCACGTCGGCTATTTGCTGTGGGCTCATCATCACGGCGATGTCTTGCATCAGCTCGGCCCGTTTGCCTTCCAGACGGCGTTTGTCCTGGTAGTCCAGCATCATTTTGGCGGTGTAGGCGGCGCGCTGTCCGGCCAGGTGCGGCCAGTTTTGCGTGGGTGCCACGCCTTTGTCGCCGTGGCACGAGGCGCAAAACAGCTGGTCGTGCACTTTCTGGCCCGCTGCGGCATCGCCGCGTGGCAACGCAGCCATTGCGGTGCGCAGGCTGGCGGGGGTCCAGGCGGCGGCTGTGGCATGCGCGTGGCCGCTGCTGGCCTGGGCAGTTTTCTTGGCTGATGGCGTGGCGGGCTCCGTTGCCCAGGTGGGGGCTGACAACAGCGCGGTCAGCACGACGGCCCCCAGCAGGCGGGCTGCTTCGGCCAGCGGCGACAGGTGTGTGCGGTTCAGGTCGGATGTCATGCGAAGCAGTCCTCGGTGAAGGTGCGCAGCCAGGCTTGCTGGTAACGGGCCCCAAGCTTGATTTGCGCGGGCGTGGCGTTGAGCGGCAGGTAGCGCTCTGTGCCGTTGTCGCGGGTGATTTTTCCGTCCTTCAGGCGAAACACGTCGGCCACGAACAGCCCGTAGTCTTTGCCCGCCAGGGCGTAGCAGGTGTTTTCCCACACCGGGTTGGCGTCGGGTGTGCGCCCGGCCAGTTCCTCGATGATGGCGCGGGCCACCACTTTGGCCTGCGTGTTGGCCGAGAAGCCGCTTTTGGGCATCGCATCGGCCACGCTGGCGTCGCCAATGACATGCACGTGCGGATGCAACGTGGAGGCAAAGTTGTGCCGGTGCACTGGGCACCATCCGGTGCCGTCGGTCAGGCCCAGGGTGAAGGCCAGTTGGCCCGCTTTCATGGGGGGAATGACGTTGATCACGTCGGCCTTGATGTCCTCGGCCTCGGTGCTGATGCGCATGGCCTTGGCATCCACCTTCAGGGTGCGCCCGCCGTCTTTGCCGCGCACCCAGGTCAGGTTGCCGGCGGTGGCGTGTTGGGTCACCTCGACCTGGGGCGACATCTTCTTCGCGTAGTCGTCGGGCAGGTTGAAGTTGTACAGGCGGTTCCAGCCCAGCAACATGGTTTCGTCGGTGACGAAGCTGTCTTTGGGGTCAACGATGATGACCTTGGCGCGCGGGTTGTGTTTGGCAAACCACTCGGCCATCAGGGCTGCGCGTTCGTAGGGGCCGGGTGGGCAGCGGTAGGGGTTGGGCGGCGCGGCCAGCACAAATGTGCCGCCCTGGCGCATGCTTTGCAACTGTTTGGCCAGCAGTGCCGTTTGGGCACCCGGAATCCAGCCGGATGGCACGCGGCTGTTGGCCACCTGTTCGCTGTAGCCGGCATACGCACCGTACATGAGCTGGATGCCGGGACTGACGATGAGGCGGTCGTAACGCAGCTTGCGCCCCCCGGCGGTGGACACGGTGTGCGCCTGCGGGTCAAAACCGGTGACCGTGTCGAACATGAAGTTCACGCCATAGGCGCGGGCCAGCTTGTCGTAGCTGACGTTCAGTTCGCCCATGGTGGCGTGCCGGTTCAGCACCTCGCTGGAACCATAGGGGCGGATGTAGGTGCGGTTCTTTTCGATGACCGTGACCTTGAGCGCCGGGTTCATCAGCTTGAGGTATTTGGCCGCTGTGGCACCGCCCACACCGCCGCCCAGCACCACCACATGCCCAGCGGCAGGAGCAGCGGCCATGAGGCCCAGGGGCGAGCCCAGCAGGCTGGCGCCCGCGGTGGCTTGCAAGACGTGGTTCAGCCAGTCGCGGCGGCTGACGGGAGAGGTATTGACTGAATTCATGGCTGGCCCTTGTCGGGCGCAATGCCCGCGAAATACACGCCCATGGCGCGAAGCTCGGCATCGCTGAAACCGCGTGCCACGTGGCCCATCAGGGTTGCGGGGCGTTTGCCCTCACGGAAGGCGACCATGGTGTTGACGAACTGGTCGGTGGGCATGCCCGCCAGGGGCATGAAAGACTCGTCTCCCAGGCGGCCTTGGGTGCCGTGGCATGCGGCGCAGGTGTGCGCCAGCATCTCGCCCGCCAGCGCGGGTGCGCCAGCCGGAATGTCAGAGGTTGTAGTGGACTTCTGATTGCCATCAAACGCCGGAGCACTTTTTGGCTCCAAATTTTGGGCCACGGTGCGTGCAGCGATGCTGAGCACGGCGGTGCCGCCCAGCACGACGGCCAGGGCCCAGGCTGCAACAGCAACCAGGGGTTTGCGCGGAGTAGAGGTGTTCATGTTCAGCGTGCCCACACAAAGAAGCCAACGGCGAAATACGCCACGGTCCACAGCACCAGCAGGCCGATGGCCGCGTTGCCCAAGCGGTTCAGCGCGGGGCTGGGGGTGTAAGTGCCCTGGGTTTGGCCGGCCTGCCAGGCCACGGTCAGCAGGTAGCCCATGGTCACCGCGCCCAACACCCCAAAGGTGCTGAAGAACAGGCCGGTGCTGTACCAGTCCATGTTGATGCGGTAGTCCAGCGCGTCGTAGCCGTGCACGCCGCGCAGGGTCACAAAGCGCAGCACTTCGCGCACGGCGCCCACCACGATCAGCGCCACCGCGCCCACGCCAAACACGGCGTAGCCCCACAGGCCGTCGTCGATGCGTTTGCCCAGCAAACGGGGCAGGGCCACAGTGCCCAGCAGACATGCCAGTGCCAGAAACACCCAGGGCGATGTGGCAAACCAGGCCATTTTGTCGGGCAGGGTGGCCATCCACAGCGCACCCAGCAGCACCGACACCACACCGCCGATCACCATCAGTCGGTGGGCCAGGGGTTGCAGCCATGCGAGGTACGCTGCATCAGGCTGTGTGCTGCCCTGCAGGTACCGGCGGTAGGCGTACAGCCAGGCACCGGTCACGGGGGCAGAGAGGGAAATGAAAAAGCCAAACCGGGGCAGGTGCCAGTAATGCAGGCTGCGGCCGGACGGGTCCACCACTTCGTTGGGGGCATACCACGCCATCCACTGCTCGGGGAACAGCATCTGGTTGGTCAGGCTGTGGACGATGAAACCCACCAGCAGCAACAGCGCCAGTGAGGCCACCATCCAGATGCCGCCTGTGCCACCGTCTTGCTCGATGTCGTGGTTCTTCCAATAGAACATGTACATGGCGATGTAGCCAGCGATCAGGATCACGATGAAACCGATCACCCACCACGCTGAAAGCACGTTGGACGTGTACCAGAACGGGTCGTACACCACCTGCACAAACAGCAGCGGGGCCACGCCCAGCACGATGGCCACAGACACGGCAATTTTGGAGGTGCTCAGCATGGCAGCCGCCAGCCGCCGCCAGTGTGGGCTGGCGCTGAAGGCACCGCGAAGCGTGAGGGCACCGGCCCCCAGCATCACGTGCACGGCGGCCAGGTGCAGGGCCAGGGTGAGGACCCCCAGCACCAGAAACACGATGGGGGGGGATGGAATGCCTGCGGGGTCGCGCAGGGAGTAGAGCATGTCAGGCGTCATGGCTTATTCCTTGGCCAGGGCGGTGACCGCCGGGGCAGGGGTGTTCAGGGTGCCGATGAAGGCGGCCAGGGCGCGCGCCTCGTCGTCGTTCAGCGGGATTTGCGGCATGTACAGCGTGTTGCCGGTCGACAGCGCGGCTTGCAGGTACTCGGCTACCTCGGCCTCGCTGCTGCCGGCCGTGAAGTAGTTCTTCAGCGGGCGGATGCCTCTGGCGCTGAGCGAGTGGCAGTTGCTGCAGGTGGTCAGGGCGAGCAGGCGCCCGGCTTCCACTCGGTTGCCGTCGTGGATGGTGCGCATGGCCTCGGGCACAAACACCTGGGTCTTCAGGAAACCATGGGCTTCAATCTTGGGAATGTCAGACTGAATGCCCATGCCCGGCACATCACGGCCCAGCACCTGGTTCGAATACACATATTGACCAGCCACCCACGGTTTGCGGATGGATTCGCGCGCCACCTCTTCGGGCCAAAGGCCGAACACCAGCAGGGCGACCGTCATCACCGCTGCGCCGCTGGACACCAGTGCGCGGGGTTGCATCAGGGTGAGTGCAAAGTACGCCACCGTGCCCGCCAAAATGGACAGGATGGCTGTGGGGAACCAGGCGGGCAGCCTGTTTTGCAGCACGACGGCGGCCTGTTCAGGCAGCGTGCCCAAGTACCACTGGAACATGGCCGCTCCGGCAATGGCTGAGCCGATGCCCAGCCACGCCAGCTTGGCTGCCACGTCTTTCTTGAAGGCAGGGTCGTCAAATCGCGAAGCCACGATGCCACCCACCACCGCAGTCATGGTGAACATGAACGCGGTGCGCATGCCCAGTTGGGCAAAGGTGTTGGGGCCGTAGAAGGCGTTGAGTACGCCGCCGGTTTCATACCAGTCGGCTTTGCCGGGCCACATCATGAAACTGAGAATGCCCACGATCACCAGCATGGTGGTGTAGCTGGTCAAGCCAAAAATCACCGATACCTTCAGGTGCGTGCGTGCGTCCAGCCGCTGGGCCAGGTACACCAGCATGTACACACCAATGACCTCGATCACAAAAAACACCCACTCGGTCGCCCACATCCACACAAAGCTGTGGATCAGCGCGGAAATGCCACGCGGGCTGGCCACCGTGGTGCTGTACCAGATGCCCGGGCCGGTGATGGAGCCCAACACATAGCTGAACACCAGCAAAAACACGCCGTAACGCCGGATGAACTCCAGCAGGTCAGTCCGCTGGTGGCGGTGGGCGTAGTGCGCCAGAAACGCGAAAAAGATGGCGGCACCCACCGATGTGTGCGAGAACAGCACGTGGATGGTGGCAATCAGGCCAACGATCCAGCCGCTGCCCAAGCCTGGTTCAAACCAGGTGGGGTACAGGCCGATAAGGTCCATGGGGGTGTCTCCAGTGTCTTGCTGCAGCGCGCACGGCCGGGATGGGCAGGGTGGTGCGGGCAGCGTCGGAGACTGTTTATCAATATGTGTGCCAAGCCATTGGCCCTCGGTTGCGCTGCTGAAACCCACGGCTGGCGCGGGTTGAAGGGGGGCATGCGCCGTGCCGCTCCCAGCGCTGCCGCCAAAATTGGCAGAATATGGCGGATGTTTGGCGGGTTATTTGTTTGTGAGGCGGCTTTGCCCTGACATAAGTGGCATTGGGGCAGTGCTCAGAAAAGCGGGTGTTTTGTACTTTTTTTCTAAAGATCGCCTTCAATCCGCCGATAAATTAACCGAAGCGACGATTGCGCTCTGGGTGCAGCGGTCACAGGAGGTTAGCCATGTTGACGATGCCCAATGTCAGTTCCCCCACCAGTTTGGTGCCCCGCCCGTCCCTTGTGGTCGATTCGGTGCGCCCTGCCACGCCGCCGCGCGCTGTTGAGCCCACCACGGCGGTGAGCAAAGAGCGCTCGCGCGCTGAAAGCGCGGTGCCGGACTCATCACGGGCTGCTCCATCATTGGTTTACAACGTGCAGGGCGCGTTGCCCCAGCAGCGCACTGACCGCCCAGGCGAACCGGACCCCGCAGCGGAGCGTTCTGTTCAGGAAGCAGCCAAACCCGAAGAGCCGCCTGCAGAAAAAACTGAGATCCAGAAAGCCATGGAGGCGCAAATCAAAGATTTGCTCAAGAATGTCTGGAAGGCCAGTGCCAAAGCGGTGGATTTTTTGCTGCAGCGGCAGAGCGAAGCGGCGCAAAGCGAGTTATGGACCGGTGTTCTATCAGCCGCTGCTGTGATGGGCGGCGGATCCAGCAAGGCAGCAAACGGCAAAACAGCTGTCAGCGTGGCTGCTCAGCCTGAGCCCGACATGGTGTCTTATTCACCGCAGGGCGGGCGATTGACCGAACGATCTGCCGGGGCGGGTAAATTCGTCAATGTGTTGGCCTGAGCGCTGACCGCCCAATTTCTCTGGTCACTGACGATGGTCAGATGCGGTGGCGCACGCCGCCGCCTAGGGCCAAGCGCTCAAGAAGCGCAGAGGCAATTTGCTTCAATGGCAACACCTCGTTGGCAGCCCCAGCCTGAATGGCCATGCGTGGCATGCCAAACACCACACATGACGCTTCGTCCTGGCAGATGTTGTAGCTGCCGGCATCACGCATCTCTTTCATGGCCAATGCGCCGTCTCCACCCATGCCTGTGAGCATGATCCCGTAAGCATTGGGCCCCAGCACCTTTGCCGCAGACTTGAACAGGACTTCCACAGAGGGTTTGTGCCGGTTCACCGGCTCGGTGTCTTCCACCACTGCCACATAGTTGGAGCCGCTGCGGTCGATGCGAAACTGCTTGCCACCTGGTGCGATATACGCGTGGCCGGGCAATATGCGCTCGCCGTGGCTGGCTTCCTTTACGCTGATGCGGCACAGAGAGTCCAGTCTGGCTGCAAAGCTGGTCGTGAAGCCGGGAGGCATGTGCTGGGTGATGACGATGGCCGGCGAGTCAGCTGGCAACGGTACCAGCACTTCGCGTATGGCTTCGGTTCCACCCGTTGAAGCGCCGATGCAAATCACCTTCTCTGTGGAGATGCGCCCCAGTGGCGCCCTTTGAGCGGGTACATGCGCCACTGATGCCGCTGCCACAGAGCTCACAGCAGGTTTGCTGATGCCTACAGGCAACTCTGATGCATGGCGTTTGACATGGGCACTCGCCGCTGTGCGGATTTTGTCGACGATTTCGGTGGACAACTCTTTGAGGCCCGATGAGACGCCGATGCGGGGTTTGGCCACGAAATCGATCGCGCCCATTTCAAGCGCCCGCATGGTGATTTCCGCCCCTTTTTCCGTGAGTGTTGACACCATCACAACCGGCATGGGCCGCAACCGCATCAGCCTGGACAGGAAATCCAGCCCGTCCATGCGGGGCATCTCAACATCCAGTGTGATCACATCCGGGTTCAATTCGCGGATCATTTCGCGCGCCACCAAGGGGTCGTTGGCCGCACCCACGCAGGTCATGTCGGGCTGCTGGTTGATGATCTCGGTCAGCAGACTGCGCACCAGCGCGGAATCGTCCACCACCACCACCCTGATTTTCGCCATCCATTCGCTCCGTTAGAAAAGATCGACCGAGCCACCGGCTGTCGTTTTTGCCAGTGCCACAACGTTGCCCCTGCGCTCTGTGGACTCGAGCGTTTCTGGGTGCGAGTGCGCCAGCCGTTTGACCATGGCCTTGCCGTTGGTCGGGAAAAAGCACACCTTGCGTGGATAGATATCCAGCACATCTTTGGACACGACGGTGATGTGCTCTGTGTGCAAATAGTCCATCACAAACTTGGTGTTGCGTTCACCCACGTTCATGGTGGTGAAACCCGCCATCACTTGCCCGCCACCAAACACCTTGGCTTGCATGGACTCCCGCCGTGCGCCGAGTTTGATCATTTCGTTGATCAACAACTCCATGGCATATGAGCCATATCGCCCCGATGTGTCGGCACTGTCCCCGTCGGGAAGCATGAAATGGTTCATTCCACCCACGCACGTTTTGGCGTCCCAAATGCAGGCGGCAATGCATGAACCCAAGACCGTCATGATCACGATGTCGCTGTTTGCCACAAAGTATTCACCTGGCAACACCTTCACGGCATCTGATTGAAAGTGGTGATCAAAGAAAAAAAACGACGCCTCCCCCGGTTTGCGGGTCTGGCGCCGCAATGCAGTGAGCGAGTCGCTTTTCTGCAGCCCGCTGTCAGGGCTGTTCCGGGCGTTGCCCGGATCGGTCGCGCGCCGATTAAACACGTTCATAAACCGTCTTTCCACGCAAGGTGAACAGGGTTTTGGCGTCGGTGAAGTTTTCAGCATGACCCACAAACAGCAAGCCGCCCGGCTTCATGTTGCGGTGGATGCGCTCCAGCACGCGGCGCTGCGTGGCCGCGTCAAAGTAAATCATGACGTTTCGGCAGAAAACCATGTCGAACGGTTCCCGAAAGGGCCAGTTGTCCTGAATGAGGTTGACGGTGAAAAACTCAATGTGTTTCTGCAACTCACCCCGCACCCGGACGTAACCACCGTTGCTGCCTTTGCCCTTGAGAAAATACTTGCGCAAATGCTCGTTATCCAGCCCTTTGACGTTCTCAGCTTTGTAAACACCCGCAGCAGCGGTTGACAGCACCTTGGTGTCGATGTCGCTGCATTGCAGGGTGTAGGAGGCGCTGGGCCCCAGGTTGTCCAAGACTGTCATGGCAATGGAGTAGGGCTCTTCACCTGTGGAAGCTGCGCTGCACCAAATACGAGGGGAGCTGCCTGGACCCATTTTCTTCAGACGATCCGCCAAGATGCCAAAGTGGTGCTGCTCCCGGAAGAAGGCTGTCAGATTGGTGGTCAGGGCGTTGATGAACTCTTGCCACTCGGCACCATCGTGCTTTTCAAGCCAGTCTAGGTATGACTTGAAGCTTTCGTGCCCGGTGTCACGCAGCCGACGCGAAATGCGGCTGTACACCATTGCATGTTTGCCATCGTGCAGGCTGATCCCAGCACGCTGGTAAATCAGAGCCTTGATGCGGGCAAAGTCCTGGTCGCTCCAGATGAATTCACGCCCTTGCGCAAGCGGTCCGTTGTCGTCGTTGGCGGGGCCGTTCTTGTTCATGAGGACGTTGGCGGTCAGTGACGTGAGCGCCGAATGAGGCCACTGGTGTCGAGGATCAGCGCTACCTTGCCATCACCCAAGATGGTGGCCCCAGAAACGTTGGGCACCTTGCGGTAGTTGCTCTCGAGGTTTTTGATCACCACCTGTTGCTGTCCCAGCAATTCGTCGACCATCACCGCCACGCGCGAGCCTTCGGCCTCAATGACCACCATGATGCTGTTGGCATTGGCATACTCTTGGCGTGGCACCTCGAACACCCGTTCGAGTTCGATCACAGGCATGTACTCGTCACGCACCTTCACGAGCTGTGCACCCTGGGCCACGGTGTTGATTTCGTCGGGTTTGACTTGGAAGGATTCAACCACCGAGGACAGCGGCAGGATGTACACCTCGTTGCTGACGCGTACCGACATCCCGTCCATGATGGCCAGCGTCAATGGCAAGCGAACAATCACTTTCATGCCAATGCCTTCACGGGATTCAATTTCAACCGTGCCGTTGAGCGCTGCGATGTTTTTCTTAACAACATCCATGCCCACGCCGCGGCCTGAAACGTCGGTCACGACTTCAGCTGTCGAGAAGCCGGGCGCGAAGATCAGCATCCATGCTTCTGCATCGGTGATGTTGTCTGCGACATCAATGCCTTTTTCGCGCGCTTTGGCAATCAACTTTTCTTTGTTGAGCCCGCGCCCGTCGTCTTTGACTTCGATCAGGATGGAGCCGCCTTGGTGCGATGCCGACAACGTAACGGTACCGTGTTCGGATTTGCCCTTGGCCACCCGCACGTCCGGCATTTCGATGCCGTGATCGCAACTGTTGCGTATCAAGTGGGTGAGGGGGTCGGTGATTTTTTCGATCAGACCTTTGTCCAACTCAGTGGCCTCACCGTGTGTGATGAGCTCCACCTTCTTGCCGAGTTTGCCAGCCAGATCCCGCAGCATTCGAGGGAATCGGCTGAATACCACCGACATGGGGATCATGCGGATTGACATCACCGACTCTTGCAAATCCCGTGTGTTGCGGTCAAGGTCAGCCAGACCCGCCAGCAGTTGCTGGTTCATCACTGGGTCCAACGTACGGCTGTTCTGGGCCAACATGGCCTGTGTGATCACCAGTTCACCCACCAGGTTGATCAGCTGATCTACCTTGCTGACAGAGACCCGCAGCGTGGAAGATTCCAGTTGGGCAGCTTGTGCGGCAGGTTTGGCTTCGGCTTTGGCGCTCGCTGCCGCAGGCTTCGACGCGGGCGAAGGTTCAGCCTGGACCGGTGCGGCTGCCGTCACGGGTGCCGGGGCAGGGGCCTGTGCCGCTTCGGCGGGAGGCATGTCGTCAAAAAGCCCAAAACCCGCATCTTGCTTCAAGGTGGCACGCGCCGACGGCGCAGCTTCCAGATCGACGATCACGATGTTTTCTTTTGCGACATGGAAGGCAAACAGATCGATCAGGTCACCGTCGCTGGAAGTGGTCTCTACGGCAAAAACGCGTTTGGTTGCTTCGTCGGTTGGCTGGGGCTGAATTGTCCCCAGGCCATTGATGTCGCGGAACAGATCCACGATGGCATCGGCTTGCTCGGGGTGGTCCAGCGGGCCCACGTGGATTTCGAGCCTGCGTTGCCCGCCGTTGGTTTTGGCCGCTGTTGCAGCGGCCACTGCCACTGGGGCAGCTGCGGGCGCCGGCGCCGGTGCCGGTGCGGGTTTGGGCGCAGTGGCAACCGGGGCCTGTCCCGAGGCCAAAACCCTTATCCGCTCTACCAGGCCGCTGGTTTCTGGCGCAGCAGCGTCAGAGCCCTGATGACGGGCTAGCAAACCGCGCAATGCATCCGACGACTCCAACAACACATCGACCATGGCAGCGTTGGGCTGCAGTTCGTGCCGACGCAGTTTATCCAGCAACGATTCCATCTGGTGCGTCAACTCAGCCACGTCCGCAAAGCCGAATGTGGCTGCTCCACCCTTGATGGAATGTGCACACCGGAAAACGGCGTTCAATTCTTCGTCGTCGGCTGTTTCAAGGTCGAGATCCAGGAGCATCTGCTCCATCTGGTCAAGGTTTTCCCCTGCTTCTTCGAAGAAGATTTCGTAGAACTGGGAAAGATCGATTGAACCGCCAGAGCTGTGGTTGTCTTGCATGGATGGCCCCATATAAACCGCCTGATGAATATGACTGTCCGATTAAACGGTCAGCGAATGACTTTTTGGATGATCTCGATCAAACGATTGGGGTCAAACGGCTTGACCAACCAACCTGTTGCTCCCGCTGCCCGGCCAGCCTGCTTCATTTGGTCACTGGACTCTGTGGTCAGAATCAGGATGGGAGTGCTTTTGAAGTTTGGATGCTCCCGCAGCATTTTGGTCAGGCCCAGGCCATCCATTCTGGGCATGTTCTGGTCGGTCAGCACCAGATCAAAAGATTGTGTTTGTGCCTTCTCAAAGGCATCTTGCCCGTCAACTGCTTCAACCACGTTGAAGCCCGCGCCAGTGAGCGTGAAAGAAACCATTTTTCGCATGGAGGCCGAATCGTCCACAGCCAGAATTGAATGCATAGAAAAGAGCTCCGGGTACCTGCGTTGATGGGTTGAGTGGCTGGATCAGAACAACTCTATCGAGCCAGCGTCCATCTCGCTTTGCGTGACGGGGTTGGGTTTAGGGGGCACAACCTCTATGCCGGCCCCGCGTTCTTCGTCGTCGTCCAGTCCCATGGCTTCTTCGGCCAGTTTGTAGGCGCAGGCTTTCAGAATTTTGTCGGTGTGAACGAGCAACTGTGACGCCATGTCATGAAACTGCAACTCCGTGACCGCCAACTGCAACGCGTTGCGCACAGTGGGCAGTTCGTGCGGGCCATCTTGGCCCATGTGAGACAGTGCTTGGTTGGCCGCGCTGAACCGATCCATCAGGTTTTCGGTGGCGTGATCCAAAAGTCCGCCCAACCGCTGCAAGTCGTTCATCACCACCAGCAATGAGTCTTGCAGGTCAGCCACCGCCGCGACGGACAAGGCAACCTTGGGTTGGGTCTTCAGCATGGGCAGGTTTTTCTGGGTCAAGACGTGTACAGCGGAAAGTGCAAGCACTGTCATCTGCGATTTTTGCGCAAAAAAGCAGTTTGTATAGATGAAATCAGAAAGAAAAACATGCATCTTTTCCTGCTGTGACAATACTAAGGGGCAGAAAAGTTTGCAAAATGGGTTATGCCGAGAATACAGGGCTTTTTTCATGGGTCGATCACTGAAAGCACTTTACCTCCGCGGAGCGGCATCTCCCGCCCACTGGGTGGGTGAATTTCTCTCGCGGGATTTCGATGAAGTAGAGGTGGCCGAGGTCACTACCTTGGCCCATTTCCAGGCTGCGGCAGGTGATGCGCTGGACGTGTATCTGTCGGACTACAACGTGACAGGTGGAACGGGTGTCGATGCGTGGAACTTGCTCGAACATGGCGATAACCCGATTCCATTTGTGATTCTTTCGCTCCAGGAAATGGGTGAGGCTGAATCTGTGGATGTGATGCGCAGCGGAGTAAGTGAATGCGTTTTCAAGGAGGATGTCCACCGGCTGGGCAATGTGCTGCAGCGGCTGCTGGAGGTTTGGGAAGCCCGTCAGGCAAAGCTGCAAGCCGATGCGGCGTTGATTGTCTCTCGCAACCAGTTGTTGCGGCTGACCCAGCAGTTGCATGCCCGTATCGATGAAGAGCGAACAGCCGTGTCGCGTGAAATCCACGACGACATTGGGGGGGCGCTGGCTGCAGTGAAGTTTGACTTGGCTTGGATCGCGCGCCGAACCACGGACCCTGAAGTGACCGACCGTGTTCAACAAGCCACGGTCACGTTGCAGCAAGCCCTGGAAGCAAGCCAGCGGATCATGTTGAGTTTGCGTCCGGCCATTCTCGATGAGGGACTGGTGCCAGCGCTTCAATGGTTGGTGAACACCTTTCAGAAAAGGACAGGGGCCGAAGTGGTTTTCAGGTGCGACAAGGAAACGCTGGAACTGGCACCCGAGGTCCAAACGGTGGCGTTCAGTGTGGTTCGTGAGGGTTTGACCAATGTGGTCAAACACGCGAATGCCACCCGAGTGCTGGTTGATGTCAGTGACCAAGAGGGTATCTTGACTGTCGAGGTGACAGACAATGGCCGAGGGCTGGCGCACAAGGCACTCCAGAAAGATTCTTCTTTTGGGTTGCTGGGTTTGCGTGAGCGTGCACAGTCTGTGGGCGGTTGGTTGGACGTCAGTGATCAGGGTGCCGGAGTGTCAGTGACCTTGTCCGTGCCGCTGGACGGGCAATTGTTGGCGGAACTGCCAGAGGAGTCCGAATGATCAATGTGGTGCTGTGCGACGACCATGCCATGGTGCGTCGTGGAATTAAGGATGCCATTTCGGAGGCGGTTGACATTCGCGTGGTAGGGGAGGCCGGAAGTTACTCAGAGTTGCGTCAGGTTTTGCGCGAGGTGCCTTGTGACGTCCTGGTGCAGGATCTCAATTTGCCGGGCAGGGGGGGGCTGGAGGTGCTGGCTGCCTTGAAAGACGAAGGCTCAAAAGTGAAGACCTTGGTGGTTTCAATGTATGCGGAAGACCAGTACGCCATCCGCTGTCTTCGAGCGGGTGCCATGGGGTATCTGAACAAGGCAGCTGAACCCGCGGAACTGATCAACGCAATCCGGACATTGATGCAAGGCCGCAAATTTGTGACTCCGGAAGTGGCGCAAAAGCTTGTTGACAGTCTTGTTTCGCCGGAAGTCGAAGATCCGCACGCGGCTTTGTCAGAGCGTGAGCTGCAGACGCTCCAAAAAATGGCCGCAGGGCACAAGTTGTCCGAGATTGCGGAGGAATTGATGCTGAGCCCGAAAACCGTCAGTGTGTACCGCGCCAGGGTGTTGCAGAAGCTCAACCTCACCAACAACGCAGAGCTCACAGCTTACGCCATACACCACGGTTTGATCTGAACGCGGCTCCCTGCCTGCTTCAGCCACCCACGAACAGCGTAGCGACCACTTTCATCAGGTTCAACATCGGCTGCTCCAGCATTGGAACAGTGACGGCCATCCCCAGCAGTCCTGCGGAGAGCGTGAGTGGGAAGCCAATGGCAAACACGTTCATCTGTGGTGCCACCCTGGACATGAAGCCGAGCACGATGTTCACAAACATCAGAATCCCTACCATTGGAAGTGCTATCCACAAGCCGTAACTGAACATCAGCGCTCCCAGTTCGTGCAGCTTCATCGCCGTCAATTGCTGTAAAAAGCCCTGACCCAGCGGAAATGTGTCAAAACTGGCCACCACCGTTTGAATCAGCAGCAAGTGACCATTGGTCACCACAAAGAGCAACATGGTGGTGTTGCCAAAAAAGCGGCCGACCGTGCTGGATTGCGAACTGGTGGCGGGGTCGAAGAAGCCTGCAAAGTTCAGACCCATCTGCAGGCCGATCACCTCACCAGCCAGCTCCACCGCCGAAAACACTATGCGCGCCGCCAGACCAATGGCGAGGCCAACCACAACTTGCTGAGTGGCCACAGCCAGCGCAAGGGGGTCATTGAGTGAGATCACTGGCTGGTCTACCAATGCGGGTTGGGCACACAAGGCAATAAAGAAGGCCAGCGCCACACGCGTGCGTGCGCTCAATGAACGGGCTGAGAGTATCGGGGCACTGCTGAACAGCGCGAGAATCCTCAAAAACGGCCAGAACACGGGAGTGACCCAAGCCATGATCTGCGCTTCAGTGAAGCCAATCACCGGTGGGCCTCAGCCTGCAAAATTGGGGATGGACAGCAGCGTTCGCCGAATGAACTCGACCATCGTGGTCAGCATCCACGGTCCTGCAATGGCAAACACCACGATGGCGGCAACCAGTTTGGGTACGAACGACAGCGTGGCCTCGTTGATCTGTGTGATGGCTTGAAACAGGCTGACCACCAAGCCGACCACCAGTGCGGTGCCCATGATCGGCGCGGACACCATCAACATGAGAAAAAGCGCATTCTGCGCGAGGGTCAAAACGGTTGTAGTGTCCATGTCAGACCTCAGGTGGCGAAACTGGCGGCCAACGAACCCAGCAGCAAGTTCCAGCCATCGGCCAGCACAAACAGCATCAATTTGAAGGGCAGGGCCACCAGCACAGGTGACAGCATCATCATGCCGAGCGACATGAGCACGCTCGCCACCACCATGTCAATGACCAGAAACGGGATGAAAATCAGAAAGCCGATCTGGAAAGCGGTTTTCAATTCGCTGGTGGCAAAAGCTGGCACCAGCACACGGAAGGGAGCTGCCTCGGGCGTGACATCTGGGCCCAGCTTTGCCAGCTTGGCAAACAGCTCAAAGTCAGACTGGCGGGTCTGTTTGAGCATGAAGCTTCGCATTGGGGCCTGAGCCGCCTCGACGGCCTGTTCAAACGACAGGGCATTTTTGGTGTATGGCACATAGGCCTCGTTGTAGACGCGGTCCAGCGTCGGGCTCATCACAAAAAACGTGAGAAACAAAGACAGTCCAACGATGACCTGTGCGGGCGGTGCAGATTGGGTGCCAAGTGCCTGGCGCATCAGGGACAAAACGATGACGATGCGTGTGAACCCCGTCATCATCAACACAATGGCTGGCAAAAACGAGAGTGAGGTGAAGAACAGCAGCGTTTGTATGGGCACCGAATAGCTGGTACCGGCAGCGCCTTGCCCCACCAGCAGCGGCAATTGGCCACCCTGCTGTGCCCACACCGTTGCAGGACCGAGCAGCAGCACGAGCAAGCAGGCTGCGCGGCGCCTGGCGATGGGTTCAGTTCTCAATGGCTTCATGGGTAGCACTCGTGGGTGTGTGTTGACCAGCATCCAGACTGTCTAGGCGGGTTACTGATTGTGCCGTTACTCCCAGGATGAGCCACTTTTTGTGCACACCCAACGTCACTTCTATGGTGACCACTTTTTGCTGTGGCCCCACAGCCAGCACCGACACCACCTGCACTGGTTGTGCACCAGATCTGTTGCCCACCCATCCCCGCCGTTTGAGCAGCCCTGCCAACCAGGGCAGCAACATCACCAACCCCAGAAGCGCGAGGGCCGGCCACGCATCAGCAAGGCTGAACATCAGCCCTTGCTCAGCCGACGCAAACGCTCTGAGGGCGTCACGATGTCTGTCAACCGGATACCGAATTTGTCATTCACCACCACCACTTCACCTTGGGCGATCAGGTAGCCGTTGACCAGTACATCCATGGGTTCACCGGCCAGCGCGTCCAATTCGACCACCGAGCCCTGCCCCAACTGAAGAATGTACTTAATAGGCACCTTGGTACGACCCAACTCCACCGACAACTGAACCGGTATGTCCAGCACCATGTTGATGTCGTTTGTGCCCCCCCCTTTGGTGAGTGGGGCAAACGCATCCGAGGCCGTATCAAAGGCCGGTGCGCCGTTGCCTGCCGCTTCTTTGTGGCTTTGCTCCTCAAGTGCCTGAGCCCAGTCATCGGCCATGGAATCTTCGGCGCTCGGGTCCATCGGTGTGTCAGTGGTCATAGCTATCTCCAATCCAGCTCTGCGTCGCAGAACGCAGGCTGCGTTCAATTTTCAAGGCGTATTTGCCTTTGTGTGTGCCGTACTGGCATTCAAAAATCGGTACGCCGTCCACTTTGGCTTCGATGATGGACTGCCGTTCCAGTTCGATGAAATCGCCCACTTTCATGGCCAGTAATTGCTCCACGGTGGCATCGGCTTTGGCCAGCTCGGCCACCAGACTGACCTCTGCAGCCTGGATTTCGTGGCCCAGCACCTTCACCCAGCGGCGGTCCACCTCGATGGCGTCACCCTGAACCGCCGAGTACAGCACGTCACGGATGGGTTCCAGGGTCGAATAAGGAATGCAAATGTGCAAAGACCCCGTCAGGTCGCCGATTTCAAGCGTGAAACTCGTGGACACAACAATCTCGCTTGGTGTGGCAATCGTCGCAAATTGAGGTTGCATCTCGGAGCGCTGGTACACCAATTCCAGCGGGTACACGCCCTTCCATGCCTTGGCGTATTCCTCCGCAACCACGTCCACCAGTCGGTTGATCACCCGCTGCTCGGTCGGTGAGAAGTCTCGCCCTTCAATGCGGGTGTGGAACTTGCCTGAACCGCCGAACAGGCTGTCGATCACGCCAAACAGCAACGTGGGTTCGCACACCACCAGTCCGTTGCCTCGCAACGGCCGCACGGCCATGATGTTGAAGTTGGTGGGGACCACCAACTCGCGCAGGAAGGCGCTGTACTTTTGCACAGCCACCGCACCCACTGAAACCTCCGGGCTGCGGCGGATGAAATTGAACAACCCCACTCGCAGGTTGCGCGCAAACCGCTCGTTGACGATCTCCATCGTCGGCATGCGCCCGCGGACGATGCGTTCCTGGCTGGAGAGGTTGTAGGTGCGAACGCCGTCGGTGGGCTCATCTTCTTTGGTGAGCTTTTGGCTTTCTCCCGTGACGCCTTCAAGCAGGGCGTCTATTTCCTCTTGCGACAGGTAGGAGTCACTCATGGTGCACGCTCCCGGTGATCACTGGACGATGAAACTCGAGAACAGCACTGCCTGAACGGGTGTGTAAGCGGGCGCTTTGCGCTTTTTCTTGGGTGGCTTGGCTGACTCCTCAGGGGCATCTTCCTCATCATCCAATTCAAACCCGAGCTGCGATGACACTTCACGAACGATCGCTTTGGTCAGCTTTTCTTTGCCTTCAACACCCAGCAGTTCGTCGGCCGTTCGCTGGGAAATCTCCAACAATATGCCATTGCGAATCGCTGGCATGTACAGCTTGACGTTCTCCGCCGTTTTGGCATCTTCGAGTTTCAGCGTGATGCCCACCTGGGCAAAGCGGCCACCGCCAGGATCGGCCAGGTTCACCACCATGTTGTCAATCGGCATGAATGTAGGAGGCGCTTTCGGGTCAGGTGCCTTGCGCACCACCGCCGGCTTTTCAGCGTGTTCTGCGTCTGCGCCTTCTTCGCCTTCAGCAGGTTTTTTCTTGAGCAGGAAAAAAGCGGCACCACCTCCCACCAAGGCTAGCACCACCACCCCGATGATGATGAACAGCATTTTTTTGCTTTTGGGCTTTTCTGGGGCTGCTGCACCCTCAGCGGCGGGTTTGGCGGACATGATGGAATTCCTGTTTAACCATTGAGCGTCCCGACGGGGCGTTCAGTGGGGTTTGGTGTTGGGGTTGTCGATTATTGGCTTGCGAATGGCTCTGAAACCGCAGATCAAAGGGGTGATTCCTGCCCGAAAGGCGGTTTGGCTGGCCTTTTACGCGTAAAAATCCAGTTTAGTCGCAGTCATGATCTCTGGGGTCCGTCGGGCAGAAGGCAGCGCTGCGTCAGTTGAAGCGCCGACTTTCGCGGTCCTTCCCCGCTGTGCCAGATCGACGGTGGCATTGCCCGCCTCTTTATCACGCTGTGCGTTGGAGCGACCTCCACCAACCGATACTGCCCCAAGCACAATGCCTTGTGCCTCCATCAGGTGCTGGAGGGCGTCATGTGCGTTGTTCTCCAGCAATTCACGCACACCAGCCTCTTCGGTTTCGAAATTCACTTCCAGCGAGCCCTCCGAAAAGGCCAATGTCACCTCCACTGGGTTGTCTTGATCCGAACCCACGGTGAAGCTGGCTCGCTGCGCCCCTTGCGCTGACCAGTAGCTGATCTGAGATCCCACCTCGTCCATCTGGCTTTGGAACACCTCGGTGAACGCTTCAGCCGAAGCACTCGCCTCTGTGCCGGCCGGGCCCGCTGCCGCACCCGTGTCACCGCCAGCATGTGCCTGCGCCAGACCATCTCCTGTCGGGGTCTCCGAACTGGGCAGCGATGCAACCGCATTGATGTCGAGGACGTCCGAGCGCTCGACACTTGGGAGCTCAGGACTGTCATCTGTCGCATTGCCCCTGGCCGCGAACTCCAGTGTCGAACGCATGTGTTCGGCCGATTCAAGCGCCTTGGTGTTGACCGCAGATGTTGAACCGGCTTGCGTGTCGCTGGTGCCGGTGGTGGTTGCGCGGGTGTTGCTCGCAGTGGGCGTTTTCGCACCAGACTTGGCTTTGCTGACCAACTGCAAAGAGCTGTTGACGTCAGCGTTGGCCAACTGCGGGGTGTTCAATGTCGAGTTCTGACCAACGGCGTTGGATGTGACGTTGGTGTTTACGGGGGCATCGGCATTCAGCCGCATGGCTGACAGCCGATCGGCTTCAGCATTGGTCAAAGCGACAGCGGCAGCCTCGGCTGTCTTTGGCTGGCTACCGGCGGACTGGGGTAACTGCGCAGGCTGCGCATTGGTCAAAGCCACAGCAGCAGCTTCGACGGTCTTTGGCGTGCTACTGGCGGACTGGGGCAACTGCGCCAAAGCGTTTGACGTCTGTCCGCTCGGCATGGTGCTCGGGCCATCAGACCGCAAGGGTGTGCCGCGTTGGGTGTCAGCCGTGCTGCCTGTCGCGACCGAGCCCTTCACGGAGGGTTCTGCGGGTTGTGCTGTGGTCAGGCTGCGCCAATCAAGCAGCGCTTGCAATGCCAATTGGGCGGCTTCCGCTCCGGTTTCCTTTTTTGCTTCGCCTGTGTCGGAGGTCTCAGGTGTGGGTGTGTCCAGTCCCAATGCTTCGGCTTTGGGCGCGTCTTCGTCGGCCTGCAGCATCAGTGCGGCAAATTGGCCAGCGGCGCTCCCTTGTTGTCCATTGGGCTTCGCAGCGCCTTGCCTGTTCAGCGCAGTGCGTTCGGTGGAAGTGGGCGCAACAGATGTGGTCGTCATGGTTGGATCTCGGTTTGGGCGAGTCGGCGTTGGTGGGCCAACATGGCCATCGCCATTTCATCGTTCATTTTTTGATCAGCTTTATTGGCCTTTAGAGCTTTATCAGAAAGTACTAAATGCTCTACTTTTTGTATTTTTGCCAGCGCCATCTCTGCCGCCTGCAGGGCTTTTTCTGCGCTCTCAACCTGTGCCTGCCGCTGGTTCAGCACGTTGTGTTGAAAGTCGATGGCGGCCTGGATTTTTTCCATGAACTGGCGCTGGTGCTGCATCAGTACCACGCTGACCCCTTGTGCCGCGCGCTGAGTCCATTTGCCATTGCCTTCGTCAACGTAGTCGCTGAGTTGTTTCAGTTGCTCTTGCCCGATGTTCAGTTGTTGACGGGCGCGGGCGAGGGCCGCTCCCGCGCTGTCCCGCCGGTTGGTGGCCATGTCAATAACGGTACGAAGGCTTTTGGGATCAACGGCCATTGAGCAGACTTCCCATTTGCATCACGCAAGTGTTGAGCGGCGCGGCTTCCTGCATTTCTTGCTCCAAAAAGGTTTGCAGTGATGGGAACAGCGCAATGGCTTTGTCGGTCTCCGCGTCACTTCCCATCACGTACACACCCAATTGAATCAGGTCGCGTGTTTTTTGATACCTCGAATAAAGGGCTTTAAACCGACGTGACCAGTCCCAATGCTGTTGTGTGACAACGTTGTGCATGACCCGAGACGCCGATTGCTCCACGTCAATGGCCGGGTAGTGGCCCGATTCCGCCAGGCTGCGCGACAACACGATGTGACCGTCCAGGATGGCGCGGGCCGCGTCAGCAATCGGGTCTTGCTGGTCATCACCTTCCGACAGCACCGTGTAGAAGGCCGTGATGGAGCCCACTCCGTTGAGGCCGTTGCCACTGCGTTCCACCAAGCCTGGCAGCTTGGCAAAACAAGAGGGTGGGTAGCCCTTGGTGGCCGGGGGCTCGCCGATGGCCAGCGCAATCTCGCGCTGTGCCATGGCATAGCGCGTGAGTGAGTCCATCAGCAGCAACACGTGCTGGCCTTGGTCCCGGAACTGTTCGGCAACGGCGGTGGCATAGGCGGCGCCTTGCATCCGGACCAGCGGTGGGGCATCGGCAGGCGCGGCCACCACCACTGAGCGTTGGCGGCCATCGTCGCCCAGGATGTCTTCGATGAACTCCTTGACCTCCCGACCCCGTTCACCGATCAGCCCCACCACGATCACGTCTGCCTGGGTGTAGCGGGCCATCATGCCCAGCAGCACACTTTTGCCCACGCCGGAACCGGCGAACAGGCCTATGCGCTGGCCACGCCCCACGGTCAGCAGGCTGTTGATGCAGCGTATCCCGGTGTCCAGCGGTACGCGAATCGGTTCGCGTTCCATGGCGTTGAGCGGTTGGCGGTCCATGGGTTCTGCATCAACGTTCAGCAAGGGGCCCATCCCGTCCATGGGATTGCCGTGGGCATCCACCACGCGGCCCAGCAAACCGGGGCCTAAAGGCAGGCGCAACACCCCCTTGTCATGCGGGTTGACCGGTTTGCCCGGTTGTCCCAGGCGTGGTGTGGGTCGGTAAGGGGCAACGGGGGTGACGCGGGCACCGGCGGTCAGGCCGTGTACATCACCCGCAGGCATCAGAAACGCGCGGGTGCCAGAAAACCCCACAATTTCAGCCAACACCTTCTCACCACCGCCCGCATCAATCAGGCACTGCGCCCCAACAGGGGCGCGTGTGCCCGAAGCCTCCAGCACCAGGCCAGCCAGCCGAGTGAGTTGGCCACTCACTTCCAGCGGTGCCGGCAAGTGTGCGCGTTGCTTGGCCTCAGCCAGGAATGCCGACCATTGGGTGCCGGGGTCAGTCGGTGTCGTCACGGGTGGTCTCCCAGACACTGTTCAGCCCCAGGTTGGCAATGCTGCGCTGCCAGCGTTGTTCCAGCGTGGCATTTACCCCGCCGCCAGCGCTCTCCACCAGGCAGCCGCCTGCAGTGATGCTGGCGTCTGCCACGAAGCGGGGTGCACCGGGTCCGGGTGTCGCTGTCCAGCCAGATTCCAGCGCTGCAAAGTCGTCAGGGTTCAGGCGCACGGTCACGGGCAGCGTGTCGGACACCAGCGCTTCCAGAGCCTCTTTCACCACAGGTTCAATGGCTTTGGGATCGATGCTCAGTTCGCGCCGCACCACCTGGCGGGCCAATTCGACCGCCATCTCCAGCACGGTGTGCCCCATTTCCACCTGGGCTTGTGACAGTTGCTGTTGCATGGTGGCCAGCGCAGCGTCAAACCGGCGCACTGCATCGGCAGTGGCCTGGCGCGTGGGCTCTTCAAGTGCAGACCGGGTTTCTTCACAGCCGGCTGCGTGTCCTTGGGCAAACCCTTCTTCCAGTGACTGGCGGCGCAGCGCTTCCATGTCTGCGGCAATCGCCTCGGGAGAGGGCCCTTGTTCAACCTCCGCCACCACGTCTTCCGGGTGCGGTGAGCCGTCAACATTGTCAAACCGCCAGCTGGTCGCTTCCACTATTTCTTCATGCGGAATGAAGCGTGCATAGGGGTAGGTGGACGGTTTAGACGAATGCGTCATCTCCGCCTCCACCCATCACGATCTGGCCTTCGTCGGTCAGGCGGCGCACCACTTTCAGGATTTCTTTCTGCTGCGCTTCCACCTCTGATAGGCGTACCGGCCCACGGGACTCCAAGTCTTCTCGCATGCTTTCTGCGGCCCGCGACGACATGTTGGACAGCACCTTCTCGCGCAGCTCCTGCGATGCACCCTTGAGGGAAATGACCAGCGTTTCGGACGCCACTTCCTTGAGTACCATCTGGATGGACTTGTCGTCGAGCTTGAGCAAGTCTTCGAAGGTGAACATTTTGTCCATGATCTTCTGTGCCAGATCCGGGTCGTGTTCGCGAATCGACTCGATCACACCCGTCTCGACCGCGCTGCCCATCAGGTTGATGATCTCGGCTGCCGTCTTCACGCCACCCAGCGATGTCTTGCGGATCTTGTCGCCACCGGCCAGCACTTTGTAGAGCACTTCGTTCAGGTCTTTCAACGCCATGGGCTGTATGCCCTCCAGCGTGGCAATGCGCAGCATCACTTCATTGCGCGTGCGTTCGGTGAAGTTTTTCAGCACACCGGCAATCTGGTCAAAGTCCAGGTGCACCAGAATGGCCGCCAAAATTTGAGGGTGCTCGTTGCGCAGCAACTCGGCCACCGACAGTGCGTCCATCCATTTCAGGCTTTCAATGCCCGACACGTCGCCGCCTTGCAAAATGCGGTCGATCAGCAACCCGGCTTTGTCGTCACCCAAGGCGCGTTTCAGCACCGCGCGCACGTAGTTGTCGGTGTCAGTCACCAGCAGGCTTTGCGACTTGGCCTCGCCTGTGAACTTTTGCAGCACCTGTTCCACTTTTTCGTGGGTGATGCCGCGCGTGCGGGCAATGGTTTCACCCAGCTTTTGCACCTCTTTGGGCGACAGGTGTTTGAACACCTCGGCGGCTTCTTCCTCGCCCAGCGACATCAAAAAAATGGCCGCGTCTTGAACGCCATCGTCTTCCATGGTGTGTTCCTCTGGTCGTGCGGTCAGGCGGGTGCCTCACCGTTGACCCAGCCTTTGACGATGTTGGCCACGGCCACGGGGTTTTCCTTGGCCAGGCGTTTTGCGTCCTCGAGCTGCAACTCGTACTCGGTGGGGGCATGCGGCGTGTCGGGTGCTGCCAAACCTGGCAACAGGCCCGGACGCTCTGGGCTGCCGTCCACCAGGGCTTCGAGTTGGGTCCCTTCTCCGCGCGCTGCAGCCTCTGCTGCCGTTTGAGCCGCCACTTCTTCCGGCGACGGGGGACGCATCATTTTCAGACTGGGGCGAACGAATCCTAGCAGCACAACCATGCCCAGCACCACCATGGCAATGGGCCATGCAAAGCTGCGGGCCAGCTCGATGTTGTCGGGCTGCTGCCACAAGGGCACTTCCACCGTTTCAACCTTGGCCACATTGAACGGTGCGTTCATCAGGTTGACCGAGTCGCCACGGTCTTTGTTGAATCCAATGGCCTCACGTACCAGCGCGTTCATCTGGTCAATCTGCTCCTGCGGTACGGGCTGGGCAGTTTCCTTACCGGTTTTGGGGTCCATCACCATGCGGTGGTTGATGACCACCGCAGCGGTCAGGCGCTTGATGTTGCCGGTGGCACCACGCACCACACGCACCGTTTTGTCCACCTCGTAATTCACCACAGACTCGCGGCGCATGTTGCTGTTGGTGGTGCTGCCTGCCGTGCCGTTGGGGCCTGTCACGGTGGGGGTCACGGCCTGACCGTTGATGGGGGCGGCGGGAGCGCCAGGTGGAATATTGGAAACCGAACCCGGCACACCGGGGGCCAGTGCATTGCTGTCGGTGTTGTTCTCCACTGTTTGCTGGCTGCGCACGGCGCTGGGGGCCCCGCCTTGGTTGGGGGCGTGGGTTTCGGACGTTTGTTCCTGCACGGAAAAGTCCACATCTGCCGTCACTTGGGCGCGCACGTTGTTGCGACCCAGCAGGGGCTCCAGAATGTCCATCACCCGTTTGGTGTAGTTCTGTTCCATTTGCTGCACGTATTGCAACTGTTGGGTATCAATGCCTTGGGCCTGGCCTTCTGGCGGGTTGGACAGCAGGTTGCCTGCATCGTCCACCACGCTGACCGCCTTGGTGTTCAGCTCCGGCACGCTGGATGCCACCAGGTGCACGATGCCCGCCACCTGCGCTTTGTCCAGCGTGCGGCCGGGGTGCAGGGTGACCAGCACCGACGCCGAGGGCTTTTGCTGCTCCCGGAAAAAGCCATTCTGGTTGGGCAGCGCCAAATGGATGCGCGCCGACTGCACCGCCGCAATGGACTGGATGGAACGTGTCAGCTCACCCTCCAGGCCCCGCTGGAATGTCAGGCGCTCCTGGAACTGCGTCATGCCAAAACGGTTGGCTTCCATCGAGTCAAAACCACCCACCGAGCCTTTGGGCAGGCCCTGTTGCGCCAGACGCAAGCGGGTGTCGTGCACCTTGTCAGCAGGCACCATGATGGCGCCGCCACCTTCGGTGTATTTGTATGGCACGTTCATGGTGGCCAGTTGCGCCACGATGGCGCCACCGTCCTTGTCGTTCACGTTGGCAAACAACACGCGCCAGTCGGGCTGGCGCCCCATGAAGATGGCGGCTATTGCAATGGCCAGCAACGCCACAACACCCGCCAGCATTCGAGCCTTCTGGCCGCTGCTCAGGCGGGAAAAACCCTCTGCCATCGGGCTGCGAGGGGGTAGGGGTTGCACATCAATTTCTGCGACTGCGGTGCTCATGGTGTGGGTGCTTAAGTGGCCGAGGACAAGTCCCCTGATGCATTGCATTGTCTGCAACTGCCTCCGCTACTAAAGCTCGAAAAGCACCGCTTTTGCCCGCCTCATCCGATTCAAGTTGACACGACCCCCGCCGTACGATTGCCGCCCACCCTCACCTGAACAGCAGGAGCCTTTGTATGAACATGCGCATCAACTCACTTCAAAGCCAGGCGCTGGCCCAGTTGGCCGCGCAACGCCTGCTCAACCCAGGCATCACCGCCGCCAGCCCACAGCCCAAAGTGGCCAGCACGGCGGGCATGCAGGTGCCCCAGTTGGACAAAACGCAGCCCAGCTTTTCCACCGCTTTCAAAGACGCGCTCACCTCGGTGAGCGCCGCCCAGAACCACTCCTCCGCCCTGCAAAACAAAGTGCAAATGGGCACGCCCGATGCCAGCCTGGAAGAAACGATGGTGGCCATGCAAAAAGCCCAGATCGGATTTCAGACCGCGCTCAACGTGCGCAACCGCATGGTGCAGGCCTACTCAGACATCATGAGCATGCAGGTTTGAATAAAATTATGCCTCTGGCGCTTTATTCAATTGAATAGATTGCTACAAATATAGACTGGTGATTCACCATTGAAAAAGGGCCTTGCGGCCCTTTTTTTGTCTGGTTCCCGCTCGCATCAGTGCAGAAACTGCGGACGGCGACCGCCCAGCATGTGCTCAATGTCGGCCAAGGACGGCTCCGCCAGGTTGCGTATCTCGGCATCGTGGCGCAGGATGCTCAGCATGATGCGTTGCTTTTCCATGCGCTCTTTCGGGCCAAGGTTCTGCGAGCGAGACTCGGCGCGCAACTGCTCGATCAGCACTGCGCACGCACCTTCCAAACGAACCACTTGGTCCCAGTCTTCGGCTTGGGCAGCTTCCAGCATCTGGCGGCTGGCACCTTCGATGGCTTTGTAGTAATCCAAGAGCGACTGTCGATTGGATGTCGACTGCTGTGCAGTCAAAAATGTGTCAAGCATTGCGGTCCCCTTGTTCAGTGTGGCTGATGTTTTTCCAGCTATCTGCCACCGTCACGACCAGGCTGCGAACTTCCTCGATGGCTTCTTCATCATTATTCAGATTGGCCTGCGTCAACCTCAGAATGCAGTAGTCGTACAAGTTGTTGAGGTTCTGACTGAGCTCCCCTCCCTGTGGCGAGAGGCCACCTTTCAGCCCTTCTCCAAGCAGCAGAATACATTTGTTGACGGCTTTTCCTTTGGCGGCAGTGTCATGTCTTTTCATGGCGCCTTGGGCGCCAGCCAATGACTCCAAGAGGCCATCAAACAACATGGTAATGAGCTCGTGCGGGGATGCCACACTGACCCGTGCATCAACCGCTACGCTGCTGTATGCAGAGGCGGCTCGTGAGCTGACTGATAGAAACATGTTACTTTCCAGTTTTTTTGACTTGATACTGGATTTATCGGCCATATTCGCTTTCAGTTGAGTGCCCAATGCGGTGAATTGGCGGGCCATACCCGTTCTGTTCGAGGATGCTAGGCTAATTTGGTCTAAGGGCCAAAGGTCAGCGTTTCAACACAATGCCTTGGCCGGTAGGCAGAGGGAAAACGCGGTAGCCTCGGGCCTGGAACCAGAGGTCTTCTTGGCGTTTTTGTTCACGGTAAATACCTGCCCACTCGTAGTCATCCAAGACCACGATGGCACCGGGGACCAGCTTGTCCCACAGGTGATCCAAGGTTGCTATTTCTCCCGGGGCGTTGTTCAGATCGATGTGCAGGTATGCCACGCGTTCGGGACAACCCAATTCAAAGGCATCGGGCAAAAAACCTTTGACCATTTTGACCTGTGGGTAGCTGGCAAAGCGCTCCAGCACTTTTTCATACAGGCCCTCGCGTTGTTCCGAGAAGCCGTGTCCTGCGGTGGGGTGATAGTCAAAGGTGTCGTAACCCCAAAAAGTGGGCTTGAACTCTGATTGACCAAAGTAATCAATGATGGTCTTCACGCCTGTCCCCAAATACACACCACACTCCACGAAGTCACCATCCAAGTGAACTGCATGACAGGCCGCGCAGGCCAGTATGTAGCGGCGCCACGCAATGGCTTGATCCGATGCGTTCAGTGCGTTGTTGTTGAGTGACTGGGTAAATGCCGCGTCTTCAAAAGCCGAGTTGTTGCGCAGCCACGTGAACAGGTTGTCGCCCAAGTAGTACCCACCGGTGACCAATGATCGCGCCTCTTCCATCAACTGGTGAAAGCGCACAGGGTCACTGATCCCCCAAGATGTGTGGGTAGCGTAGTTGATGTGTTGGTCCATCGACAAAGGAGGCAACTGAGGCAGCGGGGTGGTGTTCATGGCTGTATGGGGTTGGGGTCAGTCAAAAATTGCGCTAAACCACACTTGGGTTTGATTTTCCAGCAGGAAGTGTTGTTGGAGCCATTGGTTGAGTGCAAGTCCTCGCTCTGCCCTCAGCGATTGATTGCCCATCAGGCTTCGTATCGCATCAACCCATGCGTTGGGATCGGTCCCCACCCGGGTCACGGGTGGGGCAGAGGTGCGAAAGGGGTACACATCAGAGCACACCACTGGCCACCCCATCGCACCGTATTCCAGCAAGCGCAAGTTGCTTTTGCAGGCATTGAATGGGTTGTCCTCAAGCGGGGCCAGCGCAATGTCCAAATCCAAGCTGGCGAGTTTGGCTGGGTAGTCCTTGTACGACACAAAGGAGTGAAATTCTTTGATATACGGTCGGATTTCTTTGGGGCACATGCCCATGAAAACAAAATCCACCTCGGAAGCCAACTCAGCAATCACCGGCTCTATCAGTTTGAGGTCTCCAAGATGTTGTGCCGCTCCTGCCCAGCCAACGCGCAACCGCTCCCGATTGGGTGCAGGGCGAAAGTGAGAACCCCAATAGTGGCTATCCAACGCGTTTGGAACCACTCTCACATCAGGGCAGAATTCCCGGTAGTAATCAGCCAGGGGTTGAGTGGACACCAGCAGTCTGTCACTCAGTGACAGGGCATCCAGGGTTCTGGAATGACTCATGCGCTGGCCTTGAACATGCCCTGGATGAGATTTTGGCAAATCAGACGACAAATCGTCCATCAGTTGAATCACAAACGTGTTGGGACATGCAGCCTTGATGGCCTTCAGATTTGCAATGTCTTCATCACCGATGGAGTGCTGCACCAACACCCGGTCGGGCTTGGAGCGAACAACATCCATCGAGGTCAACACCCGGCGTGTTTTCTTGGCAACCGGGTTCACCAAACAGGTCAGCGCCAGACTGTGGTTTTGAAGGCTGTCCAACGGCTCCACCACCCGATACTGGCCTGATCCACTGGAAATGGGTTGAGCCAGTACCTTTGGTCTCTCATTTCGGGTGGGTTCCCAGTCAACGACTAGGTCTGAGTCAAGCGTGTGGGCCTTGAGGGCGGACAAATGGCGGCTGTACAAACCGCCAGCCGGTAGACGTGACAGCCAATGTTTGGCCAAGTATTCTTTCTCAGACAGTGCTTGGTGTGCATGGGCGATGTCCGCTTTGTGATCTCGCCTGACACTGCGAAGTGTTGCACCGCCCGCGTGCAGCACGCTGGCAGAAGGTGTCCAGACGATGCGCATCCCCGCACCGAGAAGTCTGTATCCGAAATCGGTCACGCTTTGGAACAGTGCGGTGTTGGTTTCGTCCCATCCACCGACGGCTCTGGCAACCGATTTGCGTGTCATGAAGCAAGAGCCTGTTGCGCCTGTCACGTCTTGCGGGGTTTGCAGCCGATTGAACTGCCCTTTTTCGGTGATCCACTGTTGCTCGCCAACATACGGTAGCAACTCCGCTCCAGCTCCGCTCACACAAGGGCCGCTCATCAGCATGGGTTTGTTGCCCACCTGCAAAACCAGGCGCGGCGCAACCATCGCAATGTCTGTAACGCTGAACAGCCGACGCATTTGTTCGATACAGCCCTTTTCGATCAGCTCCACATCGTCATCGCACACCAGCACCAGCTCGTTGTCTGCGGTAGCCAGTCCTTTGTTGAGGGTGCGCGCGTGGTTGTACGCCCCCGCTTCGGTGGTGATAACTCGGGTTGCAATGGGGGTTTCACCAGATGTCATCGATGCCAGCATGCTTTGTGATGCAGCGAGATCATCCGGTTGCACCAGCAAAATGATGTCGTTGATCACACCACCACCGTAGGCCTGGACCGAGGCTAACAGAGAGCGCAAGTAGCCCAACTCTTTGCCTGTGGGTACAAGCAAGGAGACGGGCTCGGTCGTCAAGTCGCTGTAGCGAACTTCCCAACAACCCAGTATGTCGGTGGGATGCACCTGTGTGCCAGGCAGGTACTGGCCTAAAACGTCCTGCGCCACTGCCAGCTCCAATTTTTCACGGCCTTCTGGCAATCGCGCTGGCGCATGCGAGAGAACCTTGTCTGCGTACGCCAACCCGGTTGCTCCGCGGGCAGCGGTGGCGGCCATGGCAAGACGGTAAGCTGACACATAGTCTTGTGTGTCGGGCAGCTCCAGCCAAGCGGCGGTGTTCACCGCCACTAAGCCACCCAGGTAGTTGGTGTGTCTTAACCACTCCAAGTGACCGGTCCCTTTGAAAAAGGGTATGCGCGCGCCAGTTGGGCCCGGCATGTCCTCAGCAGCGCACACAACGCTTGCAAATGGCTTGGCACCCGCTGTCAGCATAAGTTCCAAAATGCTGTGTGGCTCCAGTCGTGTGCCTGCGTCCACCAAGACACACTGTGCAGCATCGCTCGTCCAGGATGTGGCACCTGGCCCGACCTGGTAAGACTCAAGCAGCCAGATCATGCCCGAACCCAATTCTTCAGCGGCGATGGGGGGGGCGTAGGGGGCGTGCACCACGATTTCACTTGCCTGCAGCCAGCCAGCGGCCAAGTCGTCCAGCGTAGCCGCCAGTTCTTCCATAGTCCTTCCATGGGCAAAGACATGGACAGGCACGCTGGTCACATGACCACGTGCCAAGTGTTCCGCGTAAATATCTGCATGCACTTCACGCAGCGTGGCTCTTTGCGTCCACACCGCATAACTTTCTGCAAGGCGTTTGTACCCAGACAGGTCAGCTTGGCTTGCCTTGTTCTGTGTGAGCCCGGGCAGCCAGTTGTCCAAGCGCTCCTTGTGCGTTGTCAGCCAAACTTGTTCATCTGCGAGTGACTTCGCTGCGCGTTGTGTCAGTTCAATGAAATGGTTCAGCGAGCCTGACTGTTCGCTTGTATGAGCCAAATAGTCGGACGCAAACTGCTGCGCGTGGACGGTTTGATTTGCATGCATGGGCACCTTGTCCAACCCAAAAAAGCACCCTCGTGTATCGATGGGGTGGGTCGGTGGTGTTTGCAGAAGGTAATCATTGGCGATGTAAACCACTTCACAGCCGCAAAGGCGCGCTTCGGTGGTGATGGCGCTTTTTGCGTAGGCATACAGCGTAGTTGCCTGCTTCAGCGCTTGGACTCGCTCAGCCGGTGATAAAGGCACCTCCACATGCTGCGAGAGGTCAATCAGGTCACTGTGCTGTGCCAAGGGTTTTTGATTCAGTTCAGGCAAACGCCCGGTGTAGACCAGCTCTCCCGTGCGCAGCGTATCTGACGGAGGTACGCTGAACAGTTCGGCATCGACCCACGGCAGGTGAATAGCGAGTTGTTTCTGGATGGTGGACCCCGGTACAGGCCCAGGCAATTCAAATTGCAGCGTGCTCCCTTGGCCCCATTCTGCATTTGGATTCGAGAACTCGGAAAAAAACGAAACTTGCAGTCCGGGGCGAGGAGAGAGCTCTGTGGTTTGCGCTTGCGCGATTGAAATGGGATGGGTGTTCGCCAAGCAGTGCGCAGCCATTTGCTGCGCTGTCAGCGTGGGGGTCCAAAGTCGGCCATCTGTTTTGGGCGCATCAAGCAAATATGCAGAGTAACCTGCTTGATTCAGAATACTACAAAGCACGTGCAATTGCCACGTGGCCTCATGCCCTTCGTCCAGGCTGATGGGGGCTGAAATGTAATAAGGGGAAACTTCGTAGACAAATGTGCTCATGGGTGCTCCATCGCTGACATTGTGTATCAACGTCGTGCTGCCACCAAAAAAATGCCACCACAGGAAACCCTGGGTGGCCCGTTGAATGGTGGGGATCTGTCAACTCTGCAGCAATCGCATGACGTTTTGAGGCTGTTGGTTGGCCTGTGCGATCATCGCGGTGCCTGCCTGCTGCAAGATTTGCGCCCGGCTGAGATTGGCTGTTTCTGCTGCAAAGTCAGCGTCCATGATGCGCCCACGCGCAGCAGCCTGGTTCTCAACCGCGATGCGCAAATTCGCAATGGTCTGTTCAAATCGACTTTGGACTGCGCCCAGAGTGGCGCGACGGTCGTTGACGGCTGATATAGCGGCATCCAAAGCACTCAGTTGGCTGGAGTTGCCTACGTTGCTTACAGTGTCCAAGGCGGATGCGGTGGTGCCGCCGCTGACCACTGCTGTCAGGTTGCTTCCCGTAACTGAAATGGAAGCAGCCGCAATGGTGACTCGGTTCTCAGTGCCAGAGTTCGCACCCACTTGGAAGTCATAGGCTGCGTTTCCATTGAGCACTGCTTGTCCGTTGAAGGTGGTGGAACTGATCGTGCGGGCCAATTCAGATGCAAGCTCGGTGTACTCATTGTTGAGCTTCGCCAAGTCACCTGTGGTGTTTGTCGCGTTGATGGCTTGCACCGCCAACTCACGCATGCGCTGGAGCATGTCGTTCATGCTTGCCAACCCTCCCTCGGCAGTTTGTGCTAACGAGATGCCGTCATTGGCGTTGCGGATAGCGACGTTCATGCCCCGCACTTGGGTATTCATGCGGTCGGCAATCGCTAAGCCTGCTGCATCGTCCTTGGCGCTGTTCACACGCAGTCCAGACGACAGACGTGCCATGGTCGTCGCCAAACTGATGCTGTTGTTTGCGGTATTGCGCTGCGCATTCAGCGACATTGCATTGGTATTGATGGTCATTGACATCTGGGACTCCTGGAGTGATCAAAAATGGGTTGCTCAATCCACTCGGTCCGTTCGGAGCAATTGACCAACCAAGGTAACCGGGTGTTGAAGACAATTATTTCGATTGCACAAAAAACTTAAGCCCCGATAAACGGGGCTTTGTGGGCGTTTTTTCTGTTGCTGCGCTTAAATTTCTTGCAGGTCTAGGCCGGTATCGCTGGCGTTGTAGAAAAACCGCCTAAAACTGCGGCTAAAGCCCTCAGTCAGTGCGCGCTCCATGCTGTCAAGGGCCGAGTCGGGGCTGCTCCAGTCGACAAATTCATGCCGCCAATCAAATTCATACCAGCACGTTTGCTCGATACGGGCAATGACAGCCGGTGTGAACCTGTCACGAAGCACTCTGCAAGGATTTCCTGCTGCCACAGTGAACGGTGGAATGTCGCGGGTGACGACCGAGCCCGCACCCACGATGGCACCGTCGCCAATCGTGACCCCAGCTTTGACTATGACCTTTGCCCCAATCCACACATCTGACCCAATTTTGGTCTGTTCATAAGTGTGATTGACACTGCCTTTAAACGGACAGTTGGGTAGCCAAGGCCGCCACGCCACGGGGCTTGCTGTCAACAAGTGCATCGGGTGGCCCAGTCCAATCACAAAGCCCGAGGCAATTGAGGTGTAGTTACCAATCTTTGCAAACGCCACTTCAGCATCAGCCGCGATATACGAATGACCGCCCAAGTCACTGTGGCCCAAAGTTACCCGTGGAAACACTTTACAAGGTGAGCACAGAACGCCGTTTCCTACCAGATCCATGCCAGGAAGGAGGTGAAATTCCAACTCGGTGGACAGGCGTTGGTGTTCTTCGTATTTGATCAGCACGGGTTGTTCCTGTGGAAGGGGCCGCTAAAGCCCCTGTGATTTTCAGTTCACTCTCGAGCGATCAGGCCCACCCACCCGCGAGCGGATCGGTGGGCCTGAGCCAAGGGGAAAAGATGTTTCACCATCAGCGCAGCAAAGACATGACGTTCTGCGGCAATTGGTTGGCTTGAGCAATCATGGCAGTGCCCGCCTGCTGCAAAATCTGCGATCGGCTCAGGTTGGCGGTTTCAGAGGCAAAGTCAGCATCCATGATGCGTCCTCGAGCCGCAGCTTGGTTTTCCACGCCAATGCGCAAGTTGGAAATGGTTTGCTCAAATCGGCTTTGTACTGCGCCCAAAGTGGCCCGGCGGTCGTTAACTGCGGAAATGGCCGCATCCAAGGCGCCGATGTTGGCTGCATTGTCGACGGCTGTCCCGGTGGCCAGCGCGCTACCAGTACCCCCCAGAACAGCAGTCAGCGCGGCATTGCCGCTCAGGGAAAGATTGGCTGCGGCCACCGTGATCCTGTCTGTTGTGCCTGAGTTGGCCCCTACTTGGAAAGACAAATCGTTGGTCGTTGCTGTGGCGATATTCAACACAGTCAACCCGTTGAAGGTGGTCGCGCTCATGGTGCGTCCCACTTCATCTCTCAATTGAGCGTACTCGTTGTTCAATTTGTCAATGTCACCACTGGCACCTGTGGTGTTGGTGGAGTTGGTGGCCTGCACAGCCAGTTCACGCATGCGTTGCAGCATATCGTTGATGCTGGCCAAACCGCCCTCAGCGGTTTGCGCCAGCGAGATGCCGTCATTGGCGTTGCGGATGGCAACGTTCATGCCCCGCACCTGGGTGTTCATCCGGTCGGCAATTGCCAAACCCGCTGCGTCGTCCTTGGAACTGTTCACACGCAGGCCCGACGACAACCGCGCCATGGTGGTTGCCAAGCTGGTGGCATTGTTTGCAGCATTGCGTTGCGCGTTCATCGACATTGCATTGGTGTTGATGGTCATGGCCATGAAAACTCTCCTTAAGCGATCAAATAGGGATCAGTTGGCACCTCGGTGGTGGGGCTGATGCCTCCGCGAGACTTTGACCGGGTGTAAGGTGAATTTTTGGGCAAACCGGAAAAGCAAAACCCCCGATAAACGGGGGTTTTGTGCCTCATTTTGAGGACTTGAGTAGCGCATTGCGAGGTTACGCAATGCCAAGCGCCCTCAGCGCAGCAGGCTGAGCACACCCTGCGGCAACTGATTGGCCTGGGCGATCATGGCGGTGCCGGCCTGTTGCAGGATCTGCGACCGGCTCAAATTGGCAGTTTCGGCAGCAAAGTCAGCATCCATGATGCGTCCTCGAGCCGCAGCTTGGTTTTCTACGGCGATGCGCAAGTTGGAGACGGTGTTTTCAAATCGGCTTTGCACCGCACCCAATGTGGCACGACGGTCGTTAACTGCTGAGATGGCAGTGTCAATGGCACCGATAACGGCGGAGTTGTCGACGGCAGTGCCGGTGACCAAACCAGAGTTGCTTCCTCCGCTGAGGACGGCACTCAGCGCGGTATTGCCACTGAGTGAAATATTGCCCGATGTCACGGTGATGCGGTCGGTTGCAGCAGAGTTCGCACCCACTTGGAAGTCATAGCTTGCACTTCCATTAAGCACTGCTTGTCCGTTGAAAGTGGTTGCGCTCATGGTGCGGCCAATTTCTTGACTGAGTTGTTGATACTCGTTGTTGAGTTTGCCAATATCCCCTGACGTGTTGGTGGAGTTGGTGG
>JAIFMP010000075.1 GCA_020048405.1 Hydrogenophaga sp. | reverse complement strand
TCGGCAATCACCAGCGAATACGACGGGGTGACCATGATGATGTCGGGCTTGAAGTCCTGAATCAGTTGCACCTGCTTCTCGGTCTGCCCGCCCGACATGGGAATGACGGTGCAGCCCGCACGCTCGGCCCCGTAGTGGGCGCCCAGGCCCCCGGTGAACAGACCGTAGCCGTAGGCAATGTGGCAGATGTCGCCCGGACGGCCACCGGCGGCGCGGATGCTGCGGGCCACCAGGTTGGCCCAGTTGTCAATGTCTTTCAGCGTGTAGCCCACCACCGTGGGTTTGCCCGTGGTGCCCGACGAGGCGTGCACCCGCGCCACTTGTTCGCGCGGCACGGCAAACAGGCCGAAGGGGTAGTTGTCGCGCAGGTCTGCCTTGGTGGTGAAGGGGAACTTGGCGATGTCGGCCAGGGTTTTCAGGTCAGACGGGTGCACGCCTTTGCCATCGAACTTGGCGCGGTAGTGCGGCACGTTGTCGTAGGCGTGCTGCAGGGTGTGGCGCAGGCGCTCCAGTTGCAGGGCCGCAATTTCGTCGCGGCTGGCGCGCTCGATGGGCTCCAGGTCGCCGGGTTGGGGTTGTTTCACGGGCATGGGCTTGTGTCTCCTTGGCTGTCTGGTGTGGGGTGCGGGGCGGATCAGGCGGCGGCTTTGGCGGCCAGCCCGGCAATCACTTCGCCTTCAATCCGGTAGCTCTTGCCCCGGAACAGGGCCACGGTTTTGCCGCCGCGCACCTTTACCGTGATGTCGTACACCCCGGTTCGGCCCGAACGCGAGCGCTCAACTGCTTCGGCCTCCAGCACATCGCCTTCGCGGGCGGGGGCCAGAAAGTCGATGGCGCAGGCCGATGCCACGGTGTTCTGGTTGTAGCTGTTGCAGGCATACGCAAACGCGCTGTCGGCCAGCGTGAACATGAAGCCACCGTGGCACATGCCGTGGCCGTTGAGCATGTCCTGGCGCACGGGCATGGCAATGGTGGCGCTACCCGGGGCCACAGCCACGATGGACATGCCCAGCGCCTGCGTGGCGTGGTCGCGCCCCCACATGGCCTGGGCCACTTCTTGAGCCAGCGCGTGTGCGTCGGTGGGATTGGGTGTTGAATTCATCATGTTTTTGGCATCCGGCGCCTGATGGGTATGGCTTTTCAGCTATGCATGGTTGGGTGGTTTCAGCCTTGGTTGAAGCGGGCAGGGCGCTTTTCCAGGAAAGCGGCCACGCCTTCCACGTAGTCGGCGCTGTGGCCTAGCTCGCGCATCATCAAGGCCTCATACGACAGGTGCTGCTCCAGTGACGCGGTGTGGGCTGCCAGCATGGCCTGGCGGGTGCGCACCAGTGCCGTGGTGGGCAGGGCGGCCAGTTGGGCTGCCAGGGCGTTCACCGCACCGTCGAGCGCGTCGTTGGCCACGCATTCCCAAATCAGGCCCCAGTCGGCAGCCTTGGAGGCGGGCAGTTTCTGTGCCGTGAGAGCCAGGCCCATCGCCCGTGCAAACCCCAGCCGTTGCGGCACGGCCCACGAAGCACCGGTGTCGGGTATCAACCCAATTTTGGAAAACGGCAGCATGAACGATGCTGCCTCGGCCGCTACCACCATGTCGCAGGCCAGCGCCAGGCTGCAACCCGCCCCGGCGGCCACGCCTTGCACGCGGGCGATGGTCGGCACGCGCAGGTTGGTCAGCCGCATGACCAGTGGCTTGAAGTTGCGCTCCACCACGTTGCCCACGTCGGGCGGCGGCTCTCCGGGGGTGAACACCATGTCGGGGTCGGCCAGGTCTTGGCCCGCGCAAAACCCCCGGCCAGCTCCGGTGACCACCAGCACGCGGGCCTGGGCGCAATCGCCCGTGCCTGCCTGCAAGGCATCGAGCGCGTCGCGCAGCTCGGCGTGCATGTCGCCGGTGAAGGCGTTCATTTTGTCGGGCCGGTTCAGCGTGAGGCGGGCCACGCCGGTGGCGGTGTCTACCGAAAACTCAATGCTTTTGTAGGTCATAGCGCTTGTCCTTATGGGTTTGTCAGCTCTGAGAAAACGCCGGGCCGTTCCCAAGTTTTCTCGCCCCCCTTGGGGGGGCTGGCGCTCTGCGACAGCTCAGGGGGCACTTTCTGTGTGGTAGCGGCGCTGCACCACGCGGAAACGGTTGGCCACAAATGCCGAATCGGCATAGCTGGCATTGGCTGCCGGGTTGCCGCCGGTGCCGTGGTAGTCGGAAAACGCGGCAGACTGGTTCACAAACACACCACCAGTCAGGTTGATGGACAGGGCCACTTTGCTGCGCCAGGTGGCGGCCGTCATGGCGTCAATCACGTCAGCACGTGTGCTGTACACGCCCACGGTCAGCGCCCCGTGGGTGTTGACCATGTGCTCGGACAAAGCCACGGCGGCGGCGGTGTCCGCACACTTCACCACAAAGGCCACGGGGCCGAAACGCTCTTCTTGGTAGGCCGACACGTCAGTCGCATCGCAGGCCAGCAGCACCGGGGTGCGAACGGTGGCGTTGGGGAATTCGGGGTTGGCCAGGGTTTCAGAAGCCAGCACCACTGTGCCCCATGCACCGCTGTTGGCCTGCTCGATGCGGGCCAGCGTGTCGCTTGACTGGATGGCGCCCAGCACCGCGCAGGCCACCTCGGGCTTGCTGAGGAACTTGCTGATGGCCGCACCCAAGTCGGCGCACACCTCGTCATACGTCTTGTGGCCTTGGTCGGTGTCGATGCCGCCAGCGGGCACCAGGATGGCCTGCGTGGTGGTGCACATCTGCGCCGAGTACAGCGACAGCGTAAACGCCAGGTTACCCAGCATGGCTTTGTAGGCGTTGGTGGAGTCGATGACGATGTGGTTCACCCCCGCCAGCTCGGCATACACCTGCGCCTGCTTGCAGTTCGCCATGAGCCACTGCCCAAAGGTGTTGCCACCTGTGAAGTCCACCGACTTCACCGCACTGTGGGTGGCCAACGCTTGCGTGGTGCTGCGCTGCTCGGTCGCGCACAGGGTGACGAGGTTGGGGTCCAGGCCTTGCTCGGCCAGCACGGCGCGCAGCGTGCGCACGGTGATGGCCGCTGGCAGCACGGCGTTGCTGTGTGGCTTGACGATGACTGCATTGCCCGTGGCCAGCGCGGCAAACAGGCCGGGGTAGGTGTTCCACGTGGGGAATGTGCCGCAGCCAATGACCAGCGCCACGCCCCGGCCCACCACCTCGAAGTGTTTCTTCATTTGAATAGGTGGGTTCTTGCCCTGCGGCTTTTCCCAGGTGGCCTCGGTGGGCACAAAGCTCTGTTCGCGCCAGGCGTAGGCCACGGCTTCCAGTGCGCGGTCTTGCGCGTGGGGGCCACCGGCCTGGAAGGCCATCATCCAGCCCTGGCCGGTGGTCATCATCACGGCGTGGGCAATTTCAAAACTCTGTGCGTTCAGCCGCTTGAGCATTTCCAGGCAGATGCCGGTGCGGCCTTCTGCCCCCACGGCTTGCCACGCGGGCATGGCGGCCTGGCCTGCGGCCACCAAGGCTTCGTGGGCGCACACGGGGTAGCTCACATTCAGCGCCACGCCGTAGGGAGATTGCTCAGGAGCCACGCGCTGGCCGGTGTCCCCGGGTTGGTTCAGCTCGAAAGTCTGGCCCAGAAGTGATTCAAAAGCACGCTTGCCATCGTCAACTGCCGTTTCGCCATACACCTTGGGGCTGGGCATTTCGTTGAAGGGCGTCCAGTAGCCACGGGTGGCAATGGCTTGCAGCGCTCCGTCCAGCAAGGGTTGATGGGCGGTCAGCAGGGCGTGAGGCATGAATACTCCAAGGGTCGTATCTTGTGTCAATGAGCATAAATGACACAAGTTTGTTTCAAATTATGAAGTCAAATGTAATACGACGGATGGGCTTGGGTTTTCAGGGTTTACCCGGATGGGTCCCGAGGTGCAGCGCCGTGCCGGTTGAAAATACACCCCCCGGCATTCAGTCCCGCAACCCCTTTCACATGAACCCTCACATCCATACCCGCCGCACGGCGCTGCGCCGCTGGGTCGCTCTCGGCCTGACGCTCGGCGTTGGCCCCTTGTTTTCAGCGTGTTCAGACGCCCCGCCCGACGCCGACACCCTGCGCGTGAGCCTTGAAGAGGGTCGTCAGTTGTTCGAGTCGAAGCAGGTGCTGATGTTTGACATCCGGGAACCCAAAGAGCACGCCACCGGCGTGGCCAGCGGGGCGGTGCTGCTGCCCATGTCGCAGCTCAACCAGCGGTTGGGTGAAATTCCCAAAGACCCGGCGCAGCCGGTTCTGCTCATTTGCAACACGCAAAACCGCTCCGGCAAGGTGGCGCAGAGCAGACCAACGTGCGCTACGTGCACGGCGGCATGAGCACCTGGGCCAAGAACGGCTGGCCGATGGTCAAGCCAGCGCAATGATTTGGTTCAGCATGCCGCACACCTCGGCAAACGCAGTGGGGTTGAGCTGCTTCATGGGGTGTGGGCTGGCCTGGCGGGCGCGCCAGTCGAACGACTTGGGTTGGTGGCACAGCACATAGCTGGGTTTGCCTGCTTTGGCACCGCCTGCCAGACCCGCTACAACGGCAAACGGGTTGTCGGCGTTGTAAGCGGCTGTGGTCATGGGCAAGCCTATGACCAGCGATGTGCGGTCGTTGAAACTGCGGGGTGACAGCACTAAAAAAGGGTGCACGTCCCGCATCTCCTGGCCAGCCTGGGGCGTGCAGTCGATCCAGATGATGTCTTGCCGCTCGGGCACCCAAATGGTGGGTGGACGGCGGGTCACCACCGTTCTGCGCCCAATGGGGACGTGACCATGGCTTCGGTGCCGTGGCGGGCGGGGTCAAACCGTGAGAGCCGTTCTTCCAGTGACAACGGGGCGGCAGTTGGCAGTGGTTCGATGACCACACGGCCTTCTTCCACAGACACACGCACTTGCTGGTCGGCCTGCAGGTTGGCTTCGCGCGCCACGGCCTGTGGCAAGCGGACCCCCAGGTTGTTGCCCCAGTGTTTGATGGACAGCACTGCTTCAGCCATGAAAATCTCCGTTTGTTTAGACGGAGTATAAACATGCAAGCGTCCAGCGGCAAATGTCAGCGCGTAGTTTTCGGCCATGGTCAGGCTGCCTGCCTGGGAGTTGACGATGTAGTCCAGCTCGGCGTTCTGGAATTTGGCAGTGATGTTGCTGTCTTCCGGGAACTGGTGCATGAGGCTGGTGAACCACCACGAAAAGCGCTCAGCCTTCCAGATGCGGCGCAGGCAGCGGTCTGAATAGGCGTTCAGGTCGGTGTCTGACTGGCCACGGTAGTGGCCGATCAACCCTTCGCTGAGGTATTTCACGTCGGTGGCGGCCAGGTTCAGGCCCTTCGCGCCGGTGGGGGGCACGATGTGGGCGGCGTCGCCCGCCAGGAACAGGCGGCCAAAGCGCATGGGCTCGGTCACAAAGCTGCGCAGCGGGGCAATGCTTTTTTCGATGGATGGGCCGGTGACGAGGTGTTCGCGGGCCTCGGGGTCCAGGCGCAGTTTCAGTTCTTGCCAGAAGGCATCGTCGGTCCATTCTTCAATGCGGTCTGTCAACGGTACCTGCAGGTAGTAGCGGCTGCGGGTTTTGCTGCGCTGGCTGCACAGGGCAAAGCCGCGCGGGCTGTTGACGTAAATGAGTTCGTCGTGCACGGGCGGGGTGTCTGACAACACACCCAGCCACCCGAAGGGGTAGACCTTTTCGTACTCGGCAATGGCATTGCGCGGCACACTGGCCCGGCACACGCCGTGAAAGCCATCGCACCCGGCAATGAAGTCGCAATGCAAGGTGTGCGCCACGCCGTCTTTTTCGTAGGTGACGCTGGGGCTGGTGGTGTCGTAGCCGTGCACTCCGACGTTGCGGGCTTCGTACACGGTGGACAGGCCTGCGGCTTCGCGAGCGTGCATCAGGTCGCGGGTCACATCGGTTTGGCCGTACACCATCACGTTTTTGCCGCCGGTCAGCGCATTCATGTCGATGCGGTGGCGCTGGCCGTTGAACAGAAGGTCAAACCCGCCGTGCACCAGGCCTTCGGTGTGCATGCGCTGGCCCACACCGGCTTCGTCCAGCAGGTCGATGGTGACTTGCTCCAGCACCCCGGCGCGGATGCGGCCCAGCACGTAGTCGCCGGTTTGGCGCTCCAGAATCACGGCGTCGATGCCAGCCTTGTGCAGCAACTGACCCAGCAGCAGGCCGGAGGGGCCTGCGCCAATGATGGCAACTTGGGTTTTGGTGGTGGTGCTCATGTCTCGGGTGCCTTGTGTTCAGAAGCGCGAATTGTCGAATTCGAGGCCGCCAGCGGCCAGCCAAAGCAGGCTCTAGCTGTTATGTGAAATGAGCATTGCGCGTTCCGTCACAGGTTGGGCGGTGGGGACGCAGTCTTTTGCATCACGCTGTGAAACAGCGGGCTGTTCAGCCAGGCGTGCAACCACGCGCGGGCGGCAGGGAAGGGGCTGGCGGCCCACCAGGCGGGCTCCACACCGGCAAACTGGCGCACAAACGGGAACACCGCCGCATCGGCCAATACCGGCTGCGCGCCACCCAGCCAGGGGCCGTGGGTGTTCAGGGCGTGTTCCAGGGGGCTCAGCAGGCAGTCAACGGCTTGCTGGCGGTAGTGGGCCTGTGGATGGGCTGGGTGCCTTTGAAAATATTTGTAGCGGTCAAGCCAATGCTTGAAAGCTCTGTCGGTTGTTTTTATCCAAAATTCGTCGTCGGCAACGGCCACAGGGCGCGACCAACCCGCCGGGTCGTGCTGCGCCAGCGCCCAGCGCATGATGTCCAGGCTCTGCGACAGCACATCGCCACCGGGCAGCACCAGCACCGGCACGGTGCCAGCGGGTGACGCGGCCAGCATTGCGGCGGGCTTGTGCTTCAAATCCACCTCCACCGTGTTCACCGCCACGCCAGCCTGTGTCAGCGCGAGGCGGGCGCGGATGGCGTACGGGCACCGGCGGAAGGAGTAGAGCAAGGGGCGGGTCATGGGGCAGTGCATGAACAAATGTTGCCTGATGGACATGGTCGAGCCGTTAAACTCCAAACCGTTCGGGGACAAAATTCGGCTTCATGCCGTGTGTGTTCCAAACCTCAGTGTTTGGCACCTATATCCCCGACAACCTTTTACTGACCGCTGTCGTGTCCCATGGGTTTCGGCAGCGGTTTTTTCTTTGTGTAGTAAACGCCATAGGGTGCTGACGCTGTTTCGTCTGCGGCTTGCACCAGCCCTACTTTGGGCCACAGCAGATCGATGTACCGAGTTTCTTGTCTTTCAAAGTAACGCTGCAATGCCCACAGAAAGTAGTCCACAGCTTGCAACGGAACGTCTTTGGGCGGGGATGACTGCCTTGCCGTCACGGTCGTGTCGTGCCGCCGCTGCCATTTCGTGGCAAAGCGGCGTTGTGCCACCGTCAATGCCTTTGCCAGCGCGGCTGTCCGGTCTGATTTGCCACGCTCTGCCAAACACACCTCTGACTCAGCGCTCAGGTGCAGTCTGTTCTTGAACAGCCTGGTTACCAAGGTGTCGTACAACTCGTTGGGTTGATACCGGTATTCGTTGATGAGAAGTTGGCTCATGACGTCGGATGGGTGTGACAGCGCTCACATCATATGAGTGGCATCTGCGGTGAAACCTGTTTATTGGGCCGTGCGCGAACGCTGGACCGATGGCGTTTGGCCTCTATGGATAACGCCAATTACTCAATGCATTGAGCAGTTTGGATTCTCAATCGCATCCGCTCCATCACCGCCCCACCTCCGCCAGCGTTTGCCGAATCAGCGCCAGCGTGGTTTGCTGGGTGCGGGTGGTGGGCCGCATGGAACTGGTGGCCAGAAACAGCCGGGTGCTCAGCGGCGGGTTGCGCACGGCGCGCACCAGGTAGGCGCTGGGGCGTATGCAACTGGCCACCGCGTTGCGCGACAGCAGGGCGGCACCTGCGCCGTCGGCCACCAGGTCGAGGATGGCGGCCACGCCGTCAATTTCCAGCGCCACCTTCAGGCGGCAGCCGATTTGCGCCATTTCGGTTTCCACATGCGTGCGGATGGCGTTGGGGCGGCTGGGGATGATCAGTTGCAGCTCGGCCACGTCTTTCAGGTCAATGGGGCCCAGGTCATCAGGGAACTGTGGGTCTTCGGCCAGGCCACTCTGGCGTGCTTGCACCAGCCACAGGTCTTCGTCGCCCAAGGGGCTGATCTCAATGTCCGCGCTGGCGCGGGCGTTGTAGAGCACGGCAATGTCCAGCCGTCCGTTCACCAGCCACTCTTGCATTTGGGTGCTCAGCCCCTCGCTGATGGACAAGCTGGCATCGGGCAACTGGGCGCGAAACGCGCGGGTCAGCGGCACGGTGAACACCCGCGCCAGGCTGGGCGGCAGGCCAATGGCCACCTGGCCCGACAAACCGCCGCGCACGGTGCCCAAATCTTCCCGGGCCCGCTGCACCTGGTGCAGGATGCCGCGCCCGTGGTCCAGAAGCACCTGGCCCGCCTCGGTGGGCACGGCGCCCCGGCCGTTGCGCACCAGCAGGGTTTGGTGCAGGTCCACCTCCAGCATGCGAATCAGGCGCGACAGCGCGGGCTGCGTGGTGTTGAGCATTTGCGCGGCGCGGGTGAAGCTGCCCAGCTCGGCCACGCGCACAAAACCCTCGATTTGTTTGAAGTCCATGGGGTGCCCGGTGGGTTGCGCTATTGAAAAATTGGCTATCAGCTATGGGCATTATCAGCTTTACGCATGGTTTGCGGCCGCTGAGAATGCGGGAACCCTTGCGTTGTCCACCTGCTTCCTTGATGCCGCCCATGCCCGCCATTGCCACCCTGAAAGGTATTTCCTCCATGGCCACCCGCGCTCTGCTCGCCGAGCTGGTGGCCGGGTTTGAAGCGCAAACCGGCACAGCGGTGGCCATTGAATCGGTGGGTGGTGTGGACGCTGCCAAACGCGTGGCCGCAGGCGAGGCGTTTGACCTGGTGCTGCTGGCCAGCGACGCGCTGGACAAACTGGCCGCCGCGGGCCACGTGCGCACGCCCCGGGTGGACTACGTGCATTCGCCCGTGGCCATTGCTGTGCAAGCCGGTGCACCGTTGCCCGATGTGAGCAGCGAAGCGGCACTGAAAGCCGCCGTGCAAGCCGCTGCCACCATTGGCTACAGCACAGGGGCGAGTGGGCAACACCTGATGCGCCTGTTCGAACGCCGCACCGTGCAAGCCAAGCCCGGCGTGCCTGTGGGCAGCCAGCTGGCCAGCGGCGAGGTGGCGCTGGGCTTTCAGCAACTCAGCGAGTTGAAGGGCTTGCCGGGCATTCAGATCGTGGGCTTGTTGCCCAACGACTGCGCCTTCATCACCACTTTCAGCGGTTGTGTGGCCACGGCCAGTACCCAACCCGAACTGGCCCATCGCTTTCTGGCACACCTGAATGGCGCCACGGCATGACCCCCGTCAGCGCCTGAGGCGCTTCTGCTTTTTCCACCCCACATCCGCCATGCCCAAAACCAACGGCTCCCCCCTCATCATCGATTGCCACGGCCACTACACCACGGCACCCAAGTCGCTGGAAGCCTGGCGCAACCAGCAAGTGGCCGGTATCAAAGACCCGGCGCTGAAGCCCAAAGTCGCTGATCTGAAGATTTCCGACGACGAGCTGCGCGAAACCATTGAAACCAACCAACTGCGCTTGATGAAAGAGCGCGGCTCCGACATCACGGTCTTCAGCCCCCGTGCCAGCTTCATGGCCCACCACATTGGCGACTTTGAGGTGAGCAGCACCTGGGCCGCCATTTGCAACGAGCTGTGCTTTCGCGTCAGCCAGTTGTTCCCCGACCACTTTGTGCCCGCAGCCATGCTGCCCCAAAGCCCAGGTGTGGACCCCGCCACCTGCATCCCCGAACTGGTGAAGTGCGTGGAGCAATACGGCAACGTGGGCATCAACCTCAACCCCGACCCCAGCGGCGGCCACTGGACCAGCCCGCCACTGACCGACAAGGCCTGGTACCCCATTTACGAAAAAATGGTGGAGTACGACATTCCCGCCATGATTCATGTGAGCACCAGTTGCAACGCCTGCTTTCACACCACTGGCGCGCACTACATCAACGCCGACACCACCGCCGTGATGCAGCTCATTCAGGGCGACCTGTTCAAAGACTTCCCCACGCTGAAGTTCATCGTGCCCCACGGCGGCGGTGCTGCGCCCTACCACTGGGGCCGATACCGTGGCCTGGCGCAAGAGCTGAAAAAGCCACTGCTGAAAGACCACCTGCTGGGCAACGTGTTTTTTGACACCTGCGTGTACCACCAGCCCGGCATCGACCTGCTGACCAAGGTGATACCCGTGGAGAACATCCTGTTTGCCAGCGAAATGATCGGCGCCGTGCGCGGTATTGACCCCGACACCGGCAACTACTTCGACGACACCAAGCGCTACGTGCAAGCCACCTCCAACCTCACCGATGCTCAACGGCACCAGGTGTACGAGGGCAACGCCCGCCGCGTGTTCAGCCGCCTGGACGCCCGTTTGAAGGCCAAAGGTCTTTGATTCGTGTTTTTTAAGCTTTTTGGACATCCAGCGCTTGATGGATAAGCGCTGGCAGCTATATTTTTATCGGAGTTCTTGCCATGTTTGAACTGGGCGTTTGTTACCGCAACATCACCCGCGCCGACCGCTCCGCTGCCGATGGCATGGCCGCATTGGGCAGCGCCACCGTTCACGAGGCCATGGGCCGCGTGGGCCTGCTCAAGCCCTACATGCGCCCCATTTTTGGGGGGCAACAGGTGTCGGGCACGGCGGTGACCGTGCTGCTGCAACCCGGTGACAACTGGATGTTGCACGTGGCTGCCGAGCAAATTCAGCCCGGTGATGTGGTGGTGGCCGCAGTCACTGCCGAATGCACCGATGGCTACTTTGGCGACCTGCTGGCCACCAGCTTCCAGGCCCGGGGTGCCCGCGCCCTCGTCATCGACGCGGGTGTGCGCGATGTGAAAACCTTGCAGGAAATGAACTTCCCTGTTTGGAGCAAAGCCATCAGCGCCAAAGGCTGCATCAAGGCCACATTGGGCTCGGTCAACATCCCGGTGGTGTGCGCCGGCATGCTGGTCACCCCGGGCGATGTGGTGGTGGCCGACGACGACGGCGTGGTGGTGGTGCCCGCTGCAAAAGCCGTGGAGGTGTTTGCCGCCGCCACCAAGCGCGAAAGCTTTGAAGGCGAAAAACGCGCCAAATTCGCCGCCGGCGTGCTGGGTCTCGACATGTACAACATGCGCCCCGGTCTGGAAAAAGCGGGCTTCCGCTACATCGACTGACCCCGTCAGCTTGTTTT
>JAIFMP010000024.1 GCA_020048405.1 Hydrogenophaga sp. | reverse complement strand
GTGCACGAATGGGCGCTGCGCGAACTGACCCGCAACCTGCTGCACAACGCCATCAAATACAGCCCTGTGGGCACGCCGCTGGCCGTGGCATTGACCGCCGGCGGGGGCTGGGCCGCCTTGGTCATTGCCGACCACGGCCCCGGCATTTCGCCCGCATTGCGGCCTCACCTGTTCCAGCCGTTTGCCCGCGAGGCATCCACCGCCGGGGCCACCCCGGGCGCAGGCTTGGGGCTGGCCATTTGTCACGGCATCGTGCTGGCGCTGGGCGGCGGGTTGTCGCTGGACAACCGAGAGGCCAACGGCCGGGTGCTGGGGCTGGACACGGTGGTGCGCCTGCCCCAGGCTTGAGCCTGCGCCCCGTATCATCAAAACATGGACAAACTCAAAGCCATCGAGACCTTTGTGGCCGTGGCCCAGCGCGGCAGCCTGACAGCAGCAGCCAAGGCCGAAGGGGTGGCCCCCGCCATCATCGGCCGCCGCCTGGACGGGCTGGAAGAACACCTGGGCGTGAAGCTGATGGTGCGCACCACCCGTCGCATCAACCTCACCCACGAAGGCAGCGCCTTCCTGGAAGACTGCCAGCGCGTGCTGGTGGACCTGGCCAATGCCGAGGCCAGCGTGAGCGCCGGTGGCGTGAAGGCCAGCGGGCATTTGCGCATCACCGCACCCGCCGGTTTCGGGCGCAGGCACGTGGCGCCGCTGGTGCCGCACTTCCGGGAGCTGCACCCTGAGGTGAGCATTTCTCTCAACCTGTCAGACCGTGTGGTGGACATGGCCGCCGAGGGCTACGACTGTGCCGTGCGCGTGGGCGATTTGCCCGACTCATCGCTGGTCAGCGTGCGCCTGGCCGACAACCGCCGCCTGTGTGTGGCTACGCCGCGTTATTTGCAGCACCACGGCACGCCCAAACACCCGTCAGAGCTGGTGAAGTTCGACTGCCTCACCCTGTCCAGCGACGCCTCGCAAACAAGGGGGTGGGCGTTCCAACTGCCCGTGCCTGGCGAACCCGGCACCACTGACATCACCCATCTGCGTCCGGGCGGTCCGCTGGATTGTTCAGACGGGCAGGTGTTGCGCGAGTGGTGCCTGGCTGGCTACGGCATTGCGTGGCGCAGCACCTGGGAGGTGGAAGCTGATATTGCCGCCGGCCGCCTGGTGGCGGTGCTCGAAGACTACGCCGCCCCCCCCAACGGCATCTACGCCGTGTTTCCGCAGCGCAAACACTTGGCGCTGCGCGTGCGGCTGTGGATTGACTTTTTGAAGCACCACTACGGGCAAAGCAACTTCTGGCGTGGGGGCTGAGGCTTCAAGTCTTGAATTTGGTTTGCAACCAGGCCATCAGTTCGCGTTGATCGGCTGCGGTTGCCCGGCGTACTTGAACCAGCAGTTTTTGCAGGTCTGGCCTTGGTAAAGTGACGTTGGATGCACCTTCGTTGCACACCGAGCAAATGGCCCGCAAGTTGGATGGCTCATCGCTCCCACCCATACTTTTGTCAATGACGTGCCCGAGGTGAAGCCTAGTCTTGCGTGACGGATCATAGGGGTGCGGCTCCCCTGCTACGGCCCCACACATCTGGCAGGTGAACCCATTCCGATCAAGAACAAACGCGCGAGTTTCCTTGCTGATTTCGCGGGCAAAAGCGGGTTGTGGCTTGGGTGTCTCCAGCAGGTACTGACCCGGCTTCAAGTCAGCGCGGTCGTTGTGGGTGAGGATTTGGTAGCCCTCCTCAGTGCGCAACTCTCGGATGCGCCTGGCCCACTCGCTGATGTTTCCCGCCACCAGTCTGAGTTGCTCCGCTTCTAACACTTGCCCAATATGGTTCAAGAAATAGGCACGCAAAGCAGCCCGCGCGCCTGTTTTTCCTACGTTGGTCATCACGCTGCCTTGAGTTGTATGCGCGCGCTGGCCGCTGCTTCAATCGCATGGGCGATTTGCTGACTTACAGCGTGTGCCACCGGTGGAGGAAAGGCATTGCCCACTTGGCGGTAGCTGGGTGTCTTTTTGCCCACAAACTGCCAATCGTCTGGGAAACCTTGGACTCGTGCGCACATGCGCACCGTCAGGCGTGGCATGCCCACAAAATCGGCGGCAGGTGGTGCGTCGGCCAGCCCTCTTCCGTCCACGCCCAGTGCGGCCCAGGCCTGGCGTGCACGGGTGGGGCCCAGATCGGGGCCGCCGTGCTTTTTGCTGCCACCCACCAGAGTGGGGGCGATGTCATTGGCCCGTTCTTTCCAGGCTTGTGTGCCGCGCCAACCCTGCTCTTCCATCAAGTCTCCCAGCAGTTCCCCGATGGTGGGTGGGAGCTTCAGGGATGGCGCGGGCCACCTGAAGTGCTGCGCCACATCCTGCCGCAGTGCCACAAACACCACCCTGGGGCGCAACTGACACACACCGAAGTCGGCAGCGTTGAACAGGTGCCAATCCGTCCAGTACCCCAGTGCTTGTAGCTGGCGGGCAATTTTTTGGCGGTAGTCCACAAAAACGGCATCCAACAAGCCGCGCACGTTCTCCAGCATGACCGCTTGCGGGCGTGTCTCGTCGACCACACGAATGGCTTGTGGGAACAGGTCTCGCTCGTCGTCAGCACCCATTTGCTTGCCCGCTTTGGAAAAAGGGGGGCAAGGTACGCCACCAGCCACTAAATCGATGCCCCTAAATCCACTGGCATTGAAAGTTGTCAGGTCACCCTCAACCACGTTCCAGAGGGGCCTGTTCAGGCGCAGGGTGGCGCAGGCGTGGGCATCGATTTCGACCAGGGTGCGGTGTTCAAAGCCGGATCGTTCCAGTCCCAACGCTTGTCCGCCAGCTCCTGCGCAAAGTTCAAGTGAGTCCATGTTTAAGCCTGTTTATTTATACAGATTATTTTAGGCTGTTCGGGGAATCAACGGTGAAAGTTACTCAAAACGGCGGGTCGTCGTCCTCTGCCGCTGTGCCGCCTGCCGCTGTCTGAGAAGTGGCGGATGCCGTGGCCTGGGCTGGCGTGCCCCCGGGCACGGCCAAGCCGTCCAGCGCGTCGATCAGGTCGCCGATCAGCGGCCCCAGTTCGGCGGTGGCCATCAGCACGTTGCCGTCGAAGTCGTCGGCCCGTTGACCCTGGGCCTTGGCCTGTTCCAGCACCTTGTCGTCAAAGGCCAGCTTTTTGAGTTGCAGGTTGTCGCCCAGCACAAAAGTCACCCGGTCGTCCCATTCCAGGGCCAGGCGGGTGGGCTGTTTGCCTTGGGCCAGGTGGGCTTTCACCTCGTCGGTCAGCAGGGGGTGGCGGGCGTAGCGCACCACGGCCTGGCTTTCGTCGGCCGATTTCAGTTCGCACTCTTTGCCAATGGCAAATCCTGCGGGCGCTTCCTGTTCGGCCAGCCAGGTGGCCATGGCCACGGCGGGCGAGAGGGCTGTGTTCAGCGGCTCGACGCTGAAGCCGTCCAGCACCTTCACCAGTGCGGTGATGATGTCGTCGGCCCGGGCGGCGCTGGTGCTGTCCAGCACCATGCGGTGATGCGTGGTGTCCAGCCACACCCAAATGCTTTGCTCGCGCGGGAAGGCCTGGGGCAGCAGGGCGGCTACGGCGTCTTCTTTCAGGTCACGCTTTTCTTTTTTGCCGGGTTTGCGGCCCGTGGTGGCTTCAATCTGTGCGGCCATGTCATCCACCCGGCGCTTGATGACGCTGGACGGCACTTGGCGCACTTCGACCTTGAAACGCAACATCCACTGACCGTTGACCGATTCGATCAGCGGGCCATGCGCCTGGCCCCGGGGCGGTACCCAGCCCACGGCTTTGTCCTGGCTGGCCCCGCAGGGCTCGAACGGCATGCGCTGCAGCGCGGCTTCCACCACCTCGATTGACTCTGGCCAGCCGCTGGCCACGCCATACACCCACACACTTTTGAACACAGCTTTCCTTTGGTTGACTCGGCCATCCCTGGTTGGGCGGCAGGGGGCAGAGTCTACCCAGCCATGCGGGCTCTCAGGCTCAGAACAAGCTGCCCAGCAGGAAGGCAGCGGTGCCCCACATCATGACGGCCACCAAGCCGTCCAGCGCGCGCCAAATGCCGGGTGAGCCCAGGCGGCGGCCCAGCCAGAACACGGCCACGCCCAGCACCAAAAACCACACGGTGGAGCCCACGGCGGCGCCCAGTCCAAACACCGTGTTGCCAGGTGCGCCATAGGCCAGCGAGGCGGTGCCGATCAGCACAGCGGTGTCAATCCACGCATGGGGGTTGAGCCAAGAGAAGGCCAGGGCTGACAACACGGCCTGGCGGCGTGTGACGGGTGCCTGGGCGGCCGTGGCCGCCGCTTGTAGCGCCACGGGCGCGGGTTTCAAGAACCGCTGCAATGCCTCCCAGCCGTAATAGGCCAAAAACAGCACGCCGCCGCCGACCAGCGCACCTTGCAGCTTGTCGGACAGGCCGCCGAGCTGGGCCAACCCCAGCACGCCCAGGGCAATGAGCGCCACGTCTGCCAATATGCAAATGCCCACCGTCAGCCACACATGCTGGCGCTGCAGGCCCATGCGCAGCACGTGCGCGTTTTGCGGGCCAATGGCCATGATGAGCGACAGGCTGAGCACCATGCCGGCAGAAAAGGCAGGGCTGAAAAAGGCCAGTGAATGTGGGAGGGCAAAGGCGTTCATGGCGGTGTTTCTTGTGTGTGGAGCGCAAAGCGGTGTCTGAATGGCCGTCAGTGTGCCTGCTTCCAGTCTTGAATTAAACTGAATCAACTCGAATTGAATTCACTCAATATTTACTTGACCAAATAACATGTTCGATGCCCGCCAACTCGACGCCCTGGCTGCCGTGGCCGAACAAGGCAGCTTTCTGGCCGCCGCCCAGTCGCTGAACGTGACGCTGGCGGCTGTGTCGCTGCGCATCAAGTCGCTGGAACAGGCGCTGGGCCAGCGTCTGTTGGTGCGCGGCAAATCGGTGCGGGCCACGGCCGCAGGGCAGGCGCTGCTGACCCACGTGCGCCAGGTGCGGCTGATGGAGTCAGACCTGCTGAAAAGCCTGAACCGGGGTGGCGGCGGGGGTGAAGACCCGTGGCAAACGCTCAGCGTGGCCATCAACGCTGACTCCATGGCCACCTGGTTTTTGCCCGGCGTGGCCCCGCTGCTGGCGGCGCACCGGTTGTTGGTGGACATCGTGATCGACGACCAGGACCACACGCACGACGCGCTCAAGAGCGGTGATGTGTTGGGCTGCGTCACCACTCTGGCCCAGCCCATGCGCGGCTGCGTGGCCGAGCCGCTCGGTGTGATGCGTTACCGCTGTGTGGGCTCGGCTGGGCTGGTGGCCTCGGTACAGGGCGAGGGAGGGGGGCTGTCAGTGCACCGCCTGCTGGCACAGCCAGCCGTCATCTTCAACCGCAAAGATGGGCTGCAAGACGCATTTTTGCTGCAGCACTTCGGCCTGCGTCAGCCAGCCTACCCCCGACACTTTGCCCCGGCGGTGGATGGGTTTGAAAAAGCCATTGAGCTGGGTCTCGGCTGGGGCATGGTGCCCGACCAGCAACTGGCTTTGCGCCAAGGGATGCCCGAGCTGAAAGAGCTGTTGCCGGGGGCCGCTGTGGACGTGACGCTGTATTGGCAGCACTGGGAGCGCGAAGCCCCGTCGGCACGCCGCCTGACCGAAGCGGTGAAGGCTGCAGCAGTCCAGAATTTGATTCAAATACAGTAGCTTCTTGAGCAATGCCAGAAAGCTTTACGGGCAAAAATAGCATAAATTTATGCCCGGTGCCCCATGGGCTTGGCCTGAAGGGCATCAGCCTTTCAGGCAGCTGCTCATAAACGCCTTGCGCTCGTCACCCTTCAGGTCTTTGGCCTTGGCTTCGGCGTTGCAGGTTTTCATTTTGTTTTGCTGTGTCGATGTGCCGTCGGTTGCGGCTTCTGTCTTGGCGCTCAGGCAGGTCTTCATGAATGCCTTGCGCTCGTCCCCTGCCAGGTTTTTGGTTTTGGCATCGGCGTTGCAAGTTTTCATTTTGTTTTGCTGCGAGGTGGGCTCGGCTGCCATGGCGGGCATGGCGATGGCTGCGAGGGTGATGGCCAACAGGGATGCAAATTGTTTCATGCGCGTCTTTCGGGTGGGTAATGGAAAGCAGCATGCCCTGGTCGAACTGACCTGCGCTGCCGCAGCGTGCATTGTGAACATGCCAAGAAACAATTTCACGCTCTTGCGCCCCTTGTCGCTTTCAAGTTGTGACGAATTGCAACACCCGTGCGCCGTCCGTCACCAGGCCAGGTAGGCGTAGCCCTTTTCCTGCAGTTCCATGATGGCCGCCGCCCCCACCTCTTCCACTTCGGCAAAGTCGAGCATGTCGGCCTGTGTCCAGCCCACGGTGTGCATGGTGTTGCCACAGGCGATGAAGCGCACGCCGTAGGCCTCGGCCATGCTGCGCACGCGCTGCTGGTGCAGCTTGGGCACCGGGCGTTTGGGGTTTTTGGCCAGCAGGTGGATGCCTGGGCCCCACACCACCACGGCAATGGTCACGTCGTCCACATACTTCTTGAGCAGCGCGCTGATGGAGTTGAAGATGGCCTCCTGGTACGCCTCGTCCGCCTGGTTGAGTTGGTAAACCAATTTGTGTGGCGTGTCGTCGGCTGCCGCCGGGCAGGTACTGGGCTTTTGTGCGGGCACGGCAGCCATGCCGCTGCTCACGCCACCCACGGTGGCCAGCGCGGTCAGCACGCGCCGGCGTTGCAGCCCTTTGTCAGAGGGGCTTGGGGTGTCTGGTGTGTGGTTTTGGGGGGCGGTTGGCTTGTTGTTCATACCCGGTAGGGTACTGCCCGTCCTGTGTTTTGTCACTCCGGGTAGGCCCGAAGCCGGCCACCTAAAATGCCGCCATGCTGAAAATCAAACAAGACCTGCTCGCGGCCGTGGCTGCCGAGCTGGACACACTGGCCCCCGGCGCGGGCTCCAAAGCCGCCTTTGAATCCCCCAAAGTGGCCGCCCATGGCGATTACGCCTGCACCGCCGCCATGCAGTTGGCCAAGCCGCTGAAGCTCAACCCCCGCCAGGTGGCAGACAACCTGTGCGCTGCCCTGCGCGCCACACCCGCCTTTGCCCAGTGGGTCGATGCGTTGGAAATTGCAGGCCCTGGGTTTATCAACATCAGACTCAAGCCCGCCGCCAAGCAGGAAATCGTGCGCGAGGTGCTCAACCAGGGCACCACCTTTGGCGCACAGCCCCCGCGCAACGAACGTGTGCTGGTGGAGTTTGTGTCTGCCAACCCCACCGGGCCGCTGCACGTGGGCCACGGCCGCCAGGCCGCGCTGGGCGACGCTATTTGCAACCTGTTTGCCACGCAGGGCTGGAGCGTGCACCGCGAGTTTTATTACAACGACGCAGGCGTGCAAATTCAAACGCTGGCCAACAGCACGCAATTGCGCGCCAAAGGCTTCAAGCCCGGTGACGACTGTTGGCCCACCGACCCGGCCAACCCGGCCAGCAAAGCCTTCTACAACGGCGACTACATCCAGGACATTGCCAACGACTTTCTGGCGGGCAAAACCGTCAAGGCCGACGACCGCGAGTTCACCGCCAGTGGGGATGTGGACGACCTCGACAGCATCCGCCAGTTTGCCGTGGCCTATCTGCGCCACGAGCAAGACCTGGACTTGAAGGCCTTTGAGGTCAAGTTTGACCACTACTACCTGGAGTCCAGCCTGTACACCAGCGGGCGGGTCGAGTCCGCCGTGGCCAAGCTGGTGGCTGCCGGCAAAACATACGAGCAAGACGGCGCACTGTGGCTGAAAAGCACCGACTACGGCGACGACAAAGACCGCGTGATGCGCAAGAAGGACGGCACCTTCACCTACTTCGTGCCCGACGTGGCCTACCACATCGCCAAGTGGGAGCGGGGCTTTACCAAGGTGGTCAACATCCAGGGCATGGACCACCACGGCACCATCGCCCGCGTGCGCGCCGGTTTGCAGGCGGCCAATGTGGGCATCCCCCAGGGCTACCCCGACTACGTGCTGCACACCATGGTCCGCGTGGTGCGCGGCGGTGAAGAGGTGAAGATCAGCAAGCGTGCGGGCAGCTATGTCACCCTGCGCGACCTGATCGAGTGGACCAGCAAAGACGCCGTTCGCTTCTTCCTGCTCAGCCGCAAGCCCGACACCGAATACACCTTTGATGTGGATTTGGCCGTGCAGCAGAACAACGACAACCCGGTGTTCTACGTGCAATATGCCCATGCCCGCATCTGCTCGGTGCTCACTGCCTGGGGTGGTGATGCGGCCGCCTTGCCCCGGGTAAACCTGTCGGCCCTGGACAGCCCGCAGGCCGCCAGCCTGATGCTGAAACTGGCCCAGTACCCCGCCATGCTGACGGCGGCGGCCGAGGGCGAGGCCCCGCATGACGTGACGTTCTACCTGCGCGAACTGGCCTCCACGTACCACAGCTATTACGATGCCGAGCGCATTCTGGTGGACGACGAAGCCGTCAAACTTGCCCGCCTGGCTCTGGTTGCCGCCACGGCCCAGGTGCTGGCCAACGGCCTGGCCGTGCTGGGCGTGAGCGCCCCGCGCAAGATGTGACATTCCCTATCCGCCCGCAACCTGTTTCACCGATCATTCACAAGGCAGATCAGCTCATGGCCATGCAATTCAAACGACTGCAGCGCGGTGGCACCGTGGTGGGGTTCATCGTCGGGGTGCTGGTGGGTCTGGCCGGTGCGCTGGGGGTGGCGGTATACGTGACCAAGGTGCCCGTGCCTTTTGTGGATCGTGTGATTTCCCGCAAGGCGTCGGAAGACGCGGCCGAGGCCGAGCGCAACAAGAACTGGAACCCCAATGCCGCGTTGGGGGGCAAACCCGCCAAAGTGGTGACGCCACCCGAAGGCGAGGCACCTGCTGCAGATGCGGCCCCTGCCGACGACAAAGCAGCCAAAAAGACGAAGGCGTCCGAAGCTCCTAAGCCTCAGGCGGAGGCGGCTGTGGTCACCCCTGATGCGAAAGAAGCCAAGACTGATCCCCCCAAGGGCAAGACCTATTCGTCCGACCCTCTCGGTGACCTTGTGCAGAGCAAAACCCAGGGCAAGACCGTGGCCACAGCGCCAGCCGATGTGAAAGCAGCAACGCCCGCAGGCACTGTCGAACCGTTCACGTATTTTGTGCAAGTGGGTGCATTCCGCACGCCCGAAGACGCTCAGGCGCAGCGCGCCAAACTGGCGCTGATGGGTCTGGACGCCAAGGTGTCAGAGCGCGAACAAGCTGGTCGAACCGTGTACCGTGTGCGCCTCGGCCCCTACGAGCACCTGAGCGATGCCGAACGCATGAAAGACAACCTGGCTCCCAGCGGGCTGGACACCGCTCTGGTGCGCGTGCAGCGCTGACGCTTTGCAGCGCGATTGCGGAACCTTTGACCGCGAGCGCCCAACCAAGAACCACAAGGAGATTTTCTACATGCAACGTCGTGCCTTTACCCAAGCTGCCCTGATGTCATCCGCTGCGCTGGCCCTGCCCAGCGCTTTTGCCCAAGCCGCTTTCAAAGAAGGCGGCGATTACCTGAAACTGGCCCGCCCAGCACCTGTGGATGCCCCCGCCGGCAAGGTGGAAGTGGTGGAGTTTTTTGGGTACTGGTGCCCACACTGCGCCAGTTTTGAGCCCGCCTTCCATGCGTGGACCCAAAAGGTGCCTGCTCATGTGGTGGTGCGCCGCAACCCGGTGGCTTTCCGCGACGACAACGTCCCACTGCAGCGCCTGTACTACGCCATCGAGGCCATGGGCCGCGTCGATGACCTCCATGCCAAGGTGTTCACCGCCATTCATGGCGAGCGCCAGCGTCTGGCCACTGCTGACCAGATCACCGACTGGATGGTCAAGCAAGGTGTCGACAAAGACAAATTCCTGGGTTTTTACAACTCGTTTGGTGTGGCCGGCAAGGTACAGAGAGCCCGCCAACTCACCGAGGCTTACCAGGTCGACGGCGTGCCGTCTCTGGGGGTGGCTGGCAAGTACTTCACGTCGGGTACACAGGCCAAGTCGCTGGAGCGTGCACTGTCGGTGGTGGAGCACCTTGCCGAAGTCAGCCGCAAGGGCTGATCGACCACCCTGCCGAGGCGGTGTATTCGGCAAATATGTGCTCTGAATGGGCCCGCACCAGCGGGCTTTTTCATGTGCAAAGCTACAATCAAAAGCAAATACCGTGCCTTGATAAAACTTCGCCCATGCCACACAACCGATTGTCCCAGCCCATTCCCATGGTGCCCCTGTCGCTGGCATGCCGCCGCATCGGTTGGGCGGCCACGGCGGGGCTGCTGTTGGGCCTCGGCATGCCGCTGGCGTACGCTGAAAAAGCCGACCGATCCCAGCCCATGAACGCTGAGGCAGATGCCCTCCGTTACGACGACGCCAACCAGACCAGCCTGTTCACGGGCAACGTGGTCATCACCAAGGGCTCCATCGTCATCCGGGGTGATCGGGTGGAGGTGCGACAGGACGCCCAAGGCAACCAGTTCGGTGTGGTGACGGCGGCACCGGGTGCTCAGGCTTTTTTCCGCCAGAAGCGGGAAGGGTTGGACGAACACATCGAAGGTGTGGCTGACCGCATCGACTACGACGGCAAAGCCGACAGCGTGAAGTTCGAGGGACGGGCCGTCATGCGCCGTTATAGGGGCGCCACACTGGCTGATGAAACAACGGGCAGTGTCATCACCTACCAGAACGCCACCGACACATTCGCGGTGGACGGCGGAGTTGCCAGCCGCACGCCCGCGAACCCGTTGGGCCGAGTGCGTGCCATGTTGAGCCCCACGCCCAAACCCGAGGTCGGAGCGCCTGCACAAGCGGTGCCACTGCGTGCCACTCCCATGCTGAACGGATCGCGCCCATGACGGTGGCTGCAGCAGTGACCGAGCAGGCTCCGGTCATTCGGCTGGAAGCCTTTCATCTGAAGAAGTCTTACGGCAGCCGCAAGGTGGTCAAAGACGTGTCGCTGGCCGTCAACAAAGGCGAGGTGGTGGGGCTGCTGGGCCCCAACGGCGCGGGAAAAACCACCTCTTTCTACATGATCGTGGGGCTGGTGCGTGCCGACGGAGGGCGGATTCTGCTGGATGGCCAATCCATCGAAAACCAGCCCATCCACCGCCGCTCGCGCTTGGGGTTGGGCTATTTGCCGCAAGAGGCATCCATTTTTCGCAAGCTCAATGTCGAAGACAACGTGCGCGCCGTGCTGGAGTTGCAGCAAGACGCGCAGGGTAAGCCGCTGAGCAAGGCCTTGGTCGAGCAAAAGCTCGATGCCCTGCTGGCCGACCTGCGCGTGGAACACCTGCGCACGTCCCCTGCGCCTGCACTGTCGGGCGGTGAGCGCCGCCGCGTGGAGATTGCCCGGGCGTTGGCCACCGAGCCGCGTTTCATTTTGCTGGATGAGCCTTTTGCGGGCATCGACCCCATCGCGGTCATCGAGATTCAGCGCATCATCGGTTTTCTGAAGGCGCGGGGCATTGGCGTGCTCATCACCGACCATAACGTGCGCGAAACGCTGGGCATCTGTGACCACGCCTACATCATCAACGAGGGCACGGTGCTGGCCCAAGGCACGCCCGACGAGATCGTGGCCAATGCCGACGTGCGCCGGGTGTACCTGGGCGAACACTTCCGCATGTGAATATGTTGACCCCCACGTTCGCTTTCGCTCTCTGCCCCCCATGGGGGCTGTTTTGCCTTGGGAGCGGCCCTGTGGCAAAACGGTGGCTTTTGGGTGCTAGGTCAGCCCCATGAAACAAGGCCTGTCCCTTCGCGTCTCGCAACACCTGGCGCTCACACCGCAGTTGCAGCAATCCATTCGGCTGTTGCAGTTGTCCACGCTGGAGCTGACCCAGGAAGTCGAGCAGATGCTCGATGAAAACCCGTTTCTGGACCGCACCGACGAGGTGGCCGAGCGCGAAGCCTTCGGCCTGGAGCAGGCCGACACGCCCGTGAGCCTGGGCGACGCCCTGTCTGAGATGGGGTCTGAAAACATAGCTGCTGGCGCAATACCATCAAGCACAGAGGCCGCTTTTGATGTAAAAAATGAGCCGCCCTCTGAAGAGCCCACTTCGGCCGAACCTGACTGGGAGGGTGACGGCACCGTCGAGATAGCGCCCGACGACGGTGAATGGGGCGGCGATGCACCGGCCAGCAAGTCGGGGTCATCTGGCGATGACGAAACCACCAGCGCCGCCGACTTGGCGCATGAGCACATCACCCTGCAGGCTCACCTGCACGCTCAGGCGCTGGGCCTGCGCCTCTCGCAAACCGACCGTGCAGCGCTGTACTTCCTGATCGAGTCGCTGAACGACGACGGTTACCTGGACGATCCGCTGGAAGACCTGGCCGCCAGCCTGGAGCCTGGCAACCCTGACGACACCCCTGACATTGCGGCGCGCCGTGACGACGTGGTGCAACACCTGCGCGTGGCCCTGGGCCTGTTGCAGCACATGGACCCCGCTGGTGTGGGTGCGCGCCACTTGGCCGAGTGCCTGCGCCTGCAAATCGAAGAATTACGCAATTCACCGGCAGCGCGCGCCGCGCTGGCCATGTGCGACCAGCCCATGGAGTTGCTGGCCCGACGCGACAGCAAAAAGCTGGCCGTGTTGTGTGGAGTGGATGTGGCCGTGGCACGCGATGCTCTGAACCTCATCATCCGCCTGGAGCCCAAGCCGGGCCGCCGCTTTGCCAACGTGGAGCGCAACGTGGTCGTGCCCGACGTGATCGTCAGCCGCGCCGGGCGTGGCTTCAAGGTACAGCTCAATCCGGATGTGATGCCCCGCCTGCGTGTGCACGACGTGTACGCCAGCGCGCTGCGCGAAGGGCGCGGCAGCCGCAGCGAGGGCGGCGCACACATGCAGCAGCGCCTGCAAGAGGCGCGCTGGTTCATCAAAAACATCCAGCAGCGGTTCGACACCATCCTGCGCGTGAGCAGCGCCATCGTGGAGCGGCAGCGCAACTTTTTTGCGCACGGCGAACTGGCCATGCGCCCCCTGGTTCTGCGCGAGATTGCCGACGAACTGGGTCTGCACGAGTCCACCATCAGCCGCGTGACCACGGCCAAATACATGTCCACGCCATTCGGCACCTACGAGCTGAAGTATTTTTTCGGCTCCAGCCTGGGCACCGAAACCGGCGGAAACGCGTCCAGCACGGCGGTGCGCGCACTCATTAAGCAACTGGTGGCCGGTGAAGACGCCAAAAAGCCGCTGTCCGACAACCAACTGTCCGACATGCTGAAAGAGCAGGGCATTGAATGCGCCCGCCGCACCGTGGCCAAGTACAGAGAGGCGCTGCGCATCGCGCCCGCGAGCTTGCGCAAGGGCGTTTGATGAGGGTTGGGGCCTACTGCCTCTGCGCAGTTCCCTTGGCCAGTGCGGGGTGTTTGTGAAGGTTCATGCGCTGTACTGCATTCCGGAATGAAACCCTATGCGGATTCCAGCATAAGTGGGCTGCCGTGGTTTTTGCTGGCCTGTGGGCCAGCACACATGCAAGTGCCCGCAGACCCTGTATCAGGCCAAGGTGCTTGGGCGTAACAGGTTGGAGGTTTACCGTCGGCCACCTTCTTTGGCCGCCACTTCCACCAGCAAACCCAGGGTGGCTGAGTAGTAGCTCTGTGCAGTCATGGGTGTACGTCTGTTGGGTGTTTTGCCCGTGGTCAGCAGGCTGCGTATGGCCAGGACCCCGGGATCAGCTCCGTAAGAGTCAATGGAGTTGTCCAACACGTTGACCCAACCGGGCAAAAAGGCCTCGCACTTGAAGTGCGTCCAGAACTTGTTGAAGGGTTCCAGCCTTTGCGCATCGGCCAGTTTGGCCCAGTACATGTACAGCGGCACGCGGGTGGCATCGTAGCCATGGCGCGGCGGGCGGCTGGGGTCGGGTTGCAGGGGGTTGACCAGCAGCAGCCAGTCGGGTGGCAGCTGCCAGCGGCCAAAGCGTGCCACTTCCGACAGGCGCAGACCTGACTTGGTCAGCGCTTCCCATTGGGGGTGTGGGTCGACTTTGTTCAGTGCATCAAAGGCAGGGAACACCCAGTAAGACAGGTTGACCACCTGCCCCTGTGGTGTGTCAAAGCCAGACACGCCCGCCTTGAGCACCGTGCCCCAGGGGGTGCCGTCCACCACCGCTTTCTCGCGTATGGCTTTGCCCAAAGCAGCGGCTCTGTCTTTGTAGGCAGGTTGTTTGAATGTTTCGGCAGCGCGTTGCAGTGCCCACGCAATGAAGATGTCGCCGTCGGTGGCGGTGTTCTGGTCTGTCACGCCCCGGCCTGGCTCCCAGCGCCAGGCAAACAGGCCGTCGGGGCGCACGCCTAAGTTGGACTGTGTCCAGCCCCACATTTTTTCAAATGCAGCCTTGTCGTTGGCTGCAGTGGCCAGCACCAGACCAAATCCTTGGCCTTCGGAATGGCTGATGTTGCGTTGCCCCGTGTCCACCACGCGGCCATCGGGTTGCAGGAAGGCCGCTTTCCATTCGTCCCAGCCTTTCAGGTTCTGCGCGTTTGCTGCGCCAGTCACCGCCAGAAGGACGCAGGCCACACAGAGGGTCCAGACATGTTGCAAGCGGACAAGCCATGCAGGAGAGGGTGAAGAGTGAATGATGTGCATAGTTGTGGTGAAAAGGTGGGGTGTAGGGGTTCAGTTGGCATCGCTGCGCGCACTCAGCACCAGTTCAGCCAGCAAAATCAATGCGCCGCAGACGGGCACAGCCAGGTTGCCCCGCTCAGGGTAGGTGTAGCTGTTGGTGTCCCACCAGTAGGTAAACCCGCCAAACACAAGCATCAAAAAACCCAAAACGACAAACACCAGTAACTGGAGCAGTTTCAGTGTGCCGTGGGTGTTCGATCGGGTGGCTCCCCACCACGCGATCAGGGTGGCCAATACTGCAAAGATCGTCATGGTGGAGGTGGTTTTTGGAACGGTTCAGTCTAGCCCAACACTGCTGCCAGCGGTGCATCCACAAGTGCCCGGTTATCCTCATGCTCGCTTATGAACCAACTCCAACTCTTTTTGCCCTGCGCCGCCGGCGTAGAGGGCTACCTGGCCACCGAGGTGCAGCGCGTCACCGGCCTGAGCGGCCAAACAGGCCGCGCCGGGCTGATGCTGCATGCCTCGTGGCGCGACGCCATGAAGCTGAACCTGCACAGCCGCCTGTCCCAGCGCGTGCTGGTGCAACTGGCCCACGAGCCTTACCGCAGCGAGGCCGATCTGTACGACGCCGCCGCCAGCGTGGCCTGGGAAATCTGGTTCACGCCGCGCCAGAGCTTCAAAATTGACATCACCGCCCAGCACAGCCCGCTGCAAAGCCTGAACTTTGCTGCGCTGAAGGTGAAAGACGCGGTGGCCGACCGCTTTCGCCACAAAACCGGCGTGCGGCCAGATGTGGACACCGCCCGCCCCGATGTGCGTATTTTTGTACACCTCACCACCGACCACGTCAGCATCTACATCGACACCTCGGGCGAGCCGCTGTTCAAGCGCGGCTGGCGATGCCCCGCTGAAAGAAACCCTGGCCGCCGCCATGCTGGCCGCCGCCGGGTGGGATGGCAGCCAGGGCGCTGACCTGCCCCTGTACGACCCCTGCTGCGGCAGCGGCACCATCGCCATCGAGGCCGCGCAAATGGCGCTGGGCATTCCGGCCGGTTGGGCCCGTCGCTTTGGCTTCGAGAAGCTGCTGCCGTATCAGTCGCACGTGTGGCAAGGTATCAGAAACGAAGCTGAAGATGCAGTGCTGGCAAGCGATGGAGGCCAAAAATGCTTCAAAGATGGCGATGCGCCGTTCATCTTCGGCAGCGACGTGGCCCACCGCATGGTCGACTTTGCCCAGCGCAACGCCGAACGCGCTGGGGTGGGTGGCGATGCGCTGCAGCGCATGCCCCCATGCGAGCGCCCGGGTGTGATGCTGCTCAACCCTCCTTATGGCGAGCGCATCGCCGCTGCCGGTGTGGCGGGGCAGCGCGCCGAGTTCCGCGCCGACCCCCGCACAGGCCGGTATGGCGAGCGCAACGAACGCGGTGATCGAGCTGTGCCCCGCGTGCACCGTGTGGGCGCTCCGGCAGAACGCCCAGTGCCCCAAGGCATGGGCCGCGAACAGGCGCAAACCGACGAAGGCGGCAGCGACTTTTTCCCCCGCCTGGCCTCGCACTGGAAAAAGAACTTCAGCGGCTGGACGGCCTGGATGCTCACGCCCGACCTGAAGTTGCCCAGCCAGATGCGCCTGAAAGAGTCGCGCCGCGTGCCCATGTGGAACGGCCCCATCGAATGCCGCCTGTTCCGCTTCGACCTGGTGGCCGGCAGTGCCCGCACAAAGCCTGCTGCTGACACCGCTCCGCCTGCACCATGAGCCACCCGGACGAAGGCCGTTTCGCCGCCGGGCCGCCCCAAGGCGAAACAGCCCCCTTGGGGGGCAGCGCAGACAGCTCTGCTGGCAAGCGTGGGGGCCTTACGTTCGTTTTGGACACCAACGTGGTGCTCGACCTGTGGGTGTTTGCCGACCCCGCCACCGAGCCTCTGCGCGCCGCCCTGGCCCAGCCTGGCACACAAGTGATGCGCGACGAACTGGAGCGTGTGTTGGCCTACCCGCACCTGGTGCGCCGCCAGGCTCTCGACGGCCAGGCCGCCGCCGCCGTGCTCCAGGCCTGGGACGCCTTGGTCACGCTGCACCTAGTGGCACCCAAGGCCCGCTTCACCTGCACCGATGGCGATGACCAGAAATTCATTGACCTCGCCGCCTTTCATGCCACCCAGGGCAACGACGGCACCGGTGGCGCATGCGTGCCCGTGGTGCTGGTCAGCAAAGACAAAGCCGTGTTGCGCCTCAAAAAGCGTCTGGCCACACTCGGCGTGACCGTGGTGCCGAAATGGCAACCGCCCGCCGCCCCTTCACCCCTTTGACACCCATAGCGCCATGAACACAACCGCCGCTCTCACGTCCGACGACTTTGACGAACTCGACACCCTGCTCGACGACCTGCGCACCCGCGACGAAGAGGTGCCCCAGTGGGAGTTCTGCGAAGGCTTTCTGGCAGCCGTTGTCTGCACCCGCGAGCCCATCAGCGATGAAGAAGCCGTGGACGCGCTGCTGCCCGAGTTCGAGGGCGAAACACCGCTGTTCGCCAGCCCCGAACAAAAAGCCCGTTTCCTGGCCTTGTGGGCCCGTCGTCGCGCCGAAATTGCCGAAAGCCTGCAAGCCAAGGTCGATTCGCTGGACGACGATCGTGCATTCTCGCCCGAGGTGATGGACGTGCGCGGAGCCGTGGCCGCTTTGCCCGACGACGAACGCGCCGCATGGGAGGCCGAAAGCACCGAGCTGGAGTTGCCCTCTTTCGCTCAGGTGTGGGCGCTGGGCTTCATGTACGTGGTGGAAAACTGGACCGAGGCCTGGGAAGCCCCTCGCGACCGCGACACCGCCCAGTGGCTGGACGACTCACTGCAAAAGCTGGTGGCCCTGACAGAAGACGACACCGCCACGCCCGACGTGTCCATGTACGCAGAAGACGGCCCACCCAGCGTGAGTCAGTTGCGCCTGAATGCCTTTGGTGAAGCCCTGTGGGCGGTGTACGACCTGCACCAGATCTGGAGCAGCCTGGGCCCCCGCGTGGGCACCGTGGTCAAAGGCAACACCCCCGGCCGCAACGACCCGTGTTCGTGCGGCAGCGGTAAAAAATTCAAGAAGTGCTGCGGGGCCTGAGTCCTGGCCCGCGCAGGGGTGGGTCATTGGTAGTGGTAGCGGCAGGCAATGACCACCAGCGCCGGTCCGTCCACGGCGTACACCAACCGGTTCGTGTCGTCGATGCGGCGCGACCAGTAACCTGACAGGTTTTCCCGCAAGGGCTCTGGCTTGCCTATGCCTTTAAACGGGTGCCGCAAGCAATCTTTGAGCAACCCGTTGATTCGCCTCAGCGTTTTCTTGTCTTGGCCTTGCCAGTGTTCGTAATCGCTCCATGCTGCCAGCGTCCAGGTGAGTTGAAGCAGCTTGGCGTCACTCTGCATCGTTCAGCGCCTTGCTCAGCGTTTGGCCTTGCCGGTGCTGCGCCATGGAGGTGGCCAAATGCGCCGCATTGGCGGGGGACTTCAGCAGATAGACCGTTTCCATCAGGCTGTTGAAGGTGTCCAGCGACATCACCACGGCATCGGGGGCATCGCGTCGAGCTATGACGGTGTAGTCGGCATCATCTATCACCCGGTCAATCACGGTTTTGAGGCTGTTGCGGGCCTCGGAGAAGTTCACCACATGCATGACCATCACCTGTTGAGTTGTCTTGTTTATGGGACAAGTCTAGGCGGTCTTGCCAAGCGCTGCAATGGGTTTTGGGCTTTAAAGTCCCGCCTCTTTCATCAATGCTTCAACGCTCAGCTCCAGCGCGGCAGCCAGCTTGACGATGTTCACGAGGGCCACGTTGACCTCTCCTCGTTCGATGCCGCGCAGGCTGTGGTTCTGCTGCAGCAGGCTGGCCATGGTCACACGGTCTTCGGGTTGGAGTTGCTGGTAGGGCCGGGGTGATGCTTGCATCTGCTGACCTTACGGGGTTTGCAGGTGTTGCACTTCACTTTTGAATCCGCCAGCTGGCACTTCAAACCTCGTTGGCATCAAGCGGCATGGCGGCGACCAATCCCTCGTCTGCTATTGCTCCGGCCCCATGAAGTCTTAACCGGCGGCATATTTGACCCTTGGGTCCTGAAAGTAGCTCATCACCCGCTCGGGTGACTTCTCC
>JAIFMP010000004.1 GCA_020048405.1 Hydrogenophaga sp. | reverse complement strand
CGCTGTCCTCGATCAGCACTTTGCCTGCGGGCGTGCTGAGCCTGAAGCGGAAACGCGTGCGCAACTGGAATTCACGCACCTGGCCCGCAGCAGTGGAGCCCACCACGGATTTTTCTCGCTGGTCGGCCAGCACGTCCAGCACGGCGTCTGCGGGTGTGGCCGCACCGGGCGGCGGCATCGCATCGAACACCTGAATGCCAGCGCCCACGAGGGCTGTGCGCAGCTCCCGCCGCAGGGGCGAACCGTCGGGCAACGGCGCCACCAGGGTGCGAAAGGCAAACGTGGGGGCTTGCCGGAGTTTGAAGCCGCAACCCCCGAGCAGCGCCACGGCGGCGATGGCCATCAGCCCGTGGCGACGCGAAGAGTTGTGGGCCATGGCGCGCTCAGACCACCACGTTGACCAGACGGCCGGGCACCACGATGACTTTCTTGGCCGGTGCACCGTTGGCCTGTTTGACGAAGGCTTCGCTGGACAGGGCGGCGGCCTCGACGTGGCGCTCACCAGCACCGAGCCGCGCAGCTTGCCGTTGATTTGCAGCATCAACTCGATTTCGTCTTGTTGCAGCGCGGCTTCGTCCACTTTGGGCCAGGCGGCGTCAAGCAAGTCACCCAACTGTCCGGCGTAGCCCAACTCACTCCACAGGGCATGAGCGATGTGTGGCGTGGCGGGGTACAGGCAACGCAGCAGAATGCCAAAACCTTCTGCCAAGGCCACAGCAGCACCGGCACTGTCGAAAGCCTTGAAGTCGTCCCCCGACACCACGGTGTTGTATTGCATGCGCTGGTAGTCGTAGTCCACCTGCTTGAGCACGGTGTGGATGTCCAGCCGCAGGGCTTTGGCCTCTTTGCCAAATTCAACGTCATTTATGCCCATGGCGCTTGATGGGCTTGCGTTGGCAGCTGCGAAATCGATATTGGACAGCTTGTAGCCGAAGTTCCACACCCGGCGCAGGAAGCGGTAGCTGCCTTCCACGGCGGAGTCGTTCCATTCCAGCGTGGCCTCGGGCGGTGCGGTGAACATGGTGTACAGGCGGGCGGTGTCGGCACCGTAGCGCTCGATCAGGTCCTGGGGGTCCACGCCGTTGTTTTTGGACTTGGACATGGTGCCCACGCCCTCGTAGTCGATGACCGTGCCCACGGGCAACTCACCGTCGGCACTGGCCACGGCCTTCAGCAGCTTGGCTCCAACGATCTTGCCCGCGTCGTCAAACACATGCTCCACGTCCGACGGCCAGAAATACTCTTTGCCACCCTTGGCAGTGCGGCGGCTGTAGATGTGGTTGAGCACCATCCCCTGCGTGAGCAGCTTGGTGAATGGCTCGTCCACCTTCACCAGCCCCAGGTCACGCATGACCTTGGTCCAGAAGCGCGCATACAGCAGGTGCAGGATGGCGTGCTCGATGCCGCCGATGTATTGGTCCATGCCGCTGCCGCCGACAGCGGCATTCTGGTCCCGCATCCAGTAGTCGGTGCCCTCGCCCACCATCGCGTCGGCGTTGGTGGGGTCGCAATAGCGCATGAAGTACCAGGACGAGTCCACAAAGGTGTCCATGGTGTCGGTTTCGCGGCGGGCGGGGTTGCCACAGATGGGGCAGGTCACACCGGCGTGGAAACCTTCGTGTTTGTGCAGCGGGTTGCCCGAACCGTCGGGGATGCAGTCTTGCGGCAGCACCACCGGCAGGTCTTTTTCGGGCACCGGCACCGCGCCGTGTTCATCGCAATGGATGATGGGAATGGGCGTGCCCCAGTAGCGCTGGCGGCTCACGCCCCAGTCGCGCAGACGCCAGGTGGTCTTCTTCTCACCCAGGCCCTTGGCAGCCAGCAACTCGGCCACTTTGGTCACAGCGACTTTGTATGGCAGCCCGTCCAACTCACCGGAATTGACACACACCAGCGAGCCGGTTTTGTCTGCATACCAGTCAGCCCACTGCGTCGCATCGAACACCAACGAGTCGCCAGAGGCGGGGGGGGCTGTGGACGGCGTAAGGGTATGTCCCGTGCCGTCAACGGCCACCCCCGCCTCTGGCGACGGTGCACCGCCAACGCCCACCACTTGGCGAATCTCAATCCCATATTTAAGCGCGAACGCAAAATCGCGCTCGTCGTGCGCAGGCACCCCCATCACCGCGCCATCGCCATACGACATCAGCACATAGTTGCCCACCCACACGGCCACCTGCGCCCCGGTCAGCGGATGGGTGACGAACAGGCCCGTGGCCATGCCCTTTTTCTCTTGTGTGGCCAGCTCGGCCTCGGTGGTGCCACCGGTTTTGCATTCTTCAATGAACGCAGCCAAGGCGGGGTTGCTGGCAGCAGCGTGCAGTGCAATCGGGTGCTCAGGTGCTACTGCGGCAAACGTCACGCCCATGATGGTGTCGGCACGGGTGGTGAACACGTACATCTTGCCGTCGCCGATCAGCGCGCCGTCGGCCCCGGCAATGCTGTGCGGGAAGGCAAAACGCACGCCTTCGCTCTTGCCGATCCAGTTTTCCTGCATCAGCCGCACCTTGTCGGGCCAACCATTCAAAGTGGCCTTGTCGTTGCCGATCTGCACATGGTCCAACAGCTCCTGCGCGTAGGCCGTGATGTTCAGGTAGTAGCCGGGAATTTCGCGCTTTTCCACCGGCGCGCCAGTGCGCCAGCCTTTGCCGTCAATGACCTGCTCGTTGGCCAGCACGGTCTGGTCCACCGGGTCCCAATTGACGATCTGGGTTTTGCGGTAGGCAATGCCGCGCTCCAGCATCTTCAGAAACAGCCACTGATTCCACTTGTAGTACGTGGGGTCACAGGTGGCGACTTCGCGGCTCCAGTCGATGGCCAGGCCCATGGCCTGCATCTGCTTCTTCATGTAGGCGATGTTTTCGTACGTCCACTTGGCCGGGGGCACGCCGTTTTTCAGCGCGGCGTTCTCGGCAGGCAGGCCGAAGGCGTCCCAGCCCATGGGCATGAGCACGTTGTGACCGTTCATGCGCAACTGGCGCGTGAGCATGTCGTTGATGGTGTAGTTGCGCACGTGGCCCATGTGCAGCTTGCCGCTGGGGTAGGGCAGCATGGAGCAAGCGTAGAACTTGGGCTTGGTGCTGTCTTCGGTCACGCGGTAGGCATCGCGAGCGATCCAGTGGCTGTGCGCAGCGCGCTCCACGTCCTGGTGGCTGAATTTGTCTTGCATGGGATGGGCAATCTGGAAAAAAGGCACCGCGTGCGGCGCTGGCTGAGCGAGGGCGGCGGGAAACAGGACCACCGCCGATGCCGGGATTTTAGGTGGTCAAGGTTTGACTGGCCCGACACCCGGATCGGCCACAAAGCCCACCCGATTCAGGCCAGCCTGCTGTGCCAACCCGATGATTTCCACCACCCGCCCATAAGGCACGCTGGCATCGGCGCGGAGTTGTACCTCGGTATCGGGGTGGACTTGGGCCACGGTGCGCAACCGGGCCAGCAGGGCTGGCTCGGCCAGAACGGCGTCGTCCACGGCAACGTCTCCAGACTTGGCGATCACCAGGGTCACTTTGCGCTCGGACTCAGAGGGTCGGGCCGCCGCCGTTTGCGGCAAATCCAGCCGGATGGAGCTGGCCATCAGCGGAGCGGTGATGATGAATATGACCAGCAGCACCAGCATCACGTCCACCAGCGGGGTGACGTTGATGTCGCTCATGGGCCGGGTGTAGCTGTGGCTGCCAGAGCCCTTGTGAGCGGCACCCTGCCCCGCTCCGCCTCCGTCAAAGCCATGAAAAGCCATGAGGGGTGCGCTCAGTCTGGTTGCGACCGAGACGTCAGCGCCCAAGCCCGCACGTCGTGGGCAAAAGCATCCAACGCCGACTCGATCTGGGACGCCCAGCGCCCCAGCACGTTGTAGGCCAACACCGCCGGAATGGCCACGCCTAGACCGGCAGCGGTCATGACCAGGGCCTCACCCACGGGACCTGACACCTGCTCCAAAGCAATTGGCCCACCGCCGCCCATTCCCAACAGCGCATGGTAGATACCCCAAACCGTGCCCAACAGGCCCACAAACGGAGATGTGGCTCCAACAGTGGCCAGCAACACCTGCCCAAACTGCAATCGCTGCTGCCCAACCACGAGTGCATCACGCAGCAGGCGGGTGAGTCGCTGTTCTGCGGGCGTGTGCTGGGCCAAGGTGCCAGTGGCAGCATCTGTTTCGGCCGCCAGGGTGTCGGTGGCTGCACGCACCAATGGCATCACCAACTGGGCCACATCGGCAGACTGAACCCGCAAGGTGGCATCGGTGAGGTTGGCCGATTGCCAGAAAGCGGCCACCGACAACGCCACGCTGGGGCCAGCGCTGCGCAGCATCCATACCTTCCACAACACCACCACCCAAGTGGCGACCGACATCAGCAACAACACCAGCACCACGAGGCGGCTGAGTCCATCCCCTTGCATCAGATGTTGCCAAATCATCATGCTGGTGGGCGGTGTCAGCGCAGACCGAGTACGTCAAACATGTCGTACAGGCCAGCGGGCTTGCCGACCAGAAACCGTGCCGCACGCAAACTGCCTTGTGCGTATGTGACGCGGCTGGACGATTTGTGCGTGATTTCAATGCGCTCGCCCGTGCCGGCAAACAGAACGGTGTGGTCGCCGACGATGTCTCCCCCCCGGATGGTGGCAAACCCGATGCTGGAAGGGTCGCGCTCGCCGGTCACGCCTTCTCGGGCGTACACGGCGCAGTCTTTCAGGTCGCGGCCCAGGGCATCTGCAATCACCTCACCCATTTTGAGTGCCGTGCCCGAGGGCGCGTCCACCTTGTGGCGGTGGTGCGCCTCGATGATTTCGATGTCGTAGCCGGTGGGCATGGCCTGGGCGGCCATTTGCAGCAGTTTGAGCGTGACGTTGACACCCACACTCATGTTGGGAGCCATCACGATGGGAATGCGCTTCGCAAACGCAGCGATCTCGGCCTTTTGCGCTTCATTGAAGCCCGTGGTCCCGATCACCACCGCAGTGCCCTGCGCCGCGCACACCGCCAGGTGGGCCAGGGTGCCCTCGGGGCGGGTGAAGTCAATCAGGCAGTGGGCACCGCTCAGGCCCTGAGCCAAGTCCGACGTGATGACAACTCCGGCTTCAGCACCCAGAAAACCGGCAGCATCTGTGCCCAAAGCCGGGCTGCTCGGTACGTCGAGTGCCCCAGACAGTTGGCAGTCTTCGGCGGTCTGGACAGCCTCGACCAACATCCGGCCCATTCGGCCACTGGCACCGGCCACGCAAATATGGAGGGTCATGGTTGTGTGGTTCTGATCAACGGCCCGACGCAGGAACAGGTGCTTCCAGCGGGGGGTAGTTGGTGATGGGCGGCACGGCCTCGGGAGCTGCCGCAACAGGTTTGCTTTTGTCGGAAAAAGCCTTGAGCGCGGCCTCACTGGCCTCCAGCACGGGCGCTTGATTGCCGCGTGGCCGTGGATCGAGTGATGCGATGAATTCCGCCTCGGAAGGCAACTCGTCAGACTCCACCCGCTCCAGCACGTCGCCCTTGAAGAAAGTGGTCAACCTGCGCTGCTGGGCGGCTTGCCCTTGGCGGCGGAAGGTGAAAACGTAGTCCCAACGGTCGGCATGGAAAGCACTGGACAGCAGTGGTGTACCCAGAATGTCGCGAACTTGGGCACGCGACATGCCGGTTGATAGCGCAGCAGCCTGCTCACGCGACACGAAGTTACCCTGGATGATGTCGATGCGGTACGGGGTGACCATGTTGCCAACGGATGGCAGCGCGTCGCCCAGCGATTTCATACCGGAGCAACCCGACAACACGACACCCAACACCAGCAACCCGGCACCGCGGGCCACCCAGCCGGTGGGGCCAAAAACTGACAATACGGACATGATGGGGACTTTGAGAGAGAGGCTCGATGGGCAAGGGGCTTGGCACCGCAGGCCTTCACCTGTGATCAAATCATTGTAACTTCGGGCCTGGTTGGCAGCGCCCTTCCAACCACGCCCAGCAAGTTGCACTGAAAGCCCGCACCGTGACCAATATTGAAGAACTCAAGAGCACTGGACTGAAAGCCACACTGCCCCGTTTGAAAATTCTGGAAGTGTTTCAGCGCAGCAAGCAGCGGCACATGACAGCGGAAGACGTGTTCCGGGTGCTGCTGGAAGATCGGTCGGACATCGGTCTGGCCACGGTGTACAGGGTGCTGATGCAATTCGAGCAGGCCGGACTGCTGTCACGCAGCAATTTTGAGTCTGGCAAGGCTGTGTTCGAATTGAATGAGGGGCAGCACCATGACCACATGGTCTGTCTGGACTGCGGCCGCGTCGAAGAATTTTTCGATGCCGAGATCGAGCGCCGGCAACACGCCATTGCGGAAAGCAAGGGTTTCAAATTGCAAGACCATGCTTTGGCGCTGTACGCCAATTGCCTGCAACAAGACTGCCCGCACCGTGGGAACGGTCGCTGACAGTCATACCACTCAGCGACCAGCCTCCATCGCGCGCCGCTGGCGCTGGGCAAATTCCTGGTAGGTGTCGACACCCCGCAATTGCAGGATGGTGTTGCGCACTGCAGCCTCCACCAGCACGGCAATGTTGCGCCCTGCCACCACCTGGATCACGGCTTTGCGCACCGGAATACCCAACACGTCCTGATACAGCGGCTCGTGGGGCATGCGGTCGTAATCGCGCTCCATGGTTTCCTTGCGCACCAGATGGACAATCAGTTTCAGCCGCATGCGACGGCGCACAGCGGTTTCACCAAAAATGGCTTTGATGTCCAGCAGGCCGATGCCGCGCACTTCCAACAGGTTCTGAAGCAAATCAGGGCAGCGCCCCTCGACGGTGGTCTGGTTGATGCGGTACAGGTCCACCGCGTCGTCGGCCACCAGGCCGTGCCCACGGGAAATCAGCTCCAGACCAAGCTCGCTCTTGCCCAGGCCCGACTCGCCAGTGATCATCACGCCCAGCCCCAGGATGTCCATGAACACACCGTGCATGGACTGCCGCTCGGCGAAGTGCTTGGACAGGTAGGCCCTCAGCACATCGATCACGAAGGCGGCCGACTCGTGTGTGGCAAACATAGGGATCTGCGCGCGCTCGCACATGGACACCAGCGAATCGGGCGCAGACTGGTTGTCCGCGATGATCAGCACCGGCGGCTCGAGCGTGACGATGCGCGACACGCGACGAGAGCAGTCTTCAGGCGTGGCGTTGGCGAGGTAAGCGACCTCGCGTTCGCCGAACACCTGCACGCGGTAGGGATGTATGTAATTGAGGTACCCGACCAAATCGGCCCCCGAGCGGGCCGCGCGCACGGCAAGGTCGTCAAAACGGCGCTCTGAAGCACCGAGCCCGGCCACCCATTGCCATCTCAGCGATTCTCGATGATCCTCGAACAGGACATCGGCGCTGATGACGGTGGGCTTCATGCGCCGGCGTGTGCCGACTGCCAGCCAGCAATCAATTGGTGCAAGGCACCGGCATCGGACGCGTGTTGCATTTGCTCACGCAGCGCACTGTCGCTGAGCAATTCGGCGATCTCTGACAGGATTTCCAGGTGTTTTTGCGTGGCAGCCTCAGGCACCAGCAAAAAAATCATCAGGCTGACGGGCTTCTCGTCGGGAGCATCGAATCCGATGACGTTTTCGAGCTGAAAAACCGCCGCCATGGGCTGCTTGAGCCCTTTGATTCGGCCATGCGGAATGGCCACACCATGACCCAGCCCGGTAGAGCCCAAGCGTTCGCGGGCAAACAAGCTGTCTGTGATGAGCGCGCGGTTAAGACCGTGTTGCATTTCAAACAACAGTCCGGCTTCTTCAAAAGCGCGCTTTTTGCTTGTGGCCTCAACGCGAACCAACACCTGCGCGGCGGGCAATATGGCGGATAAACGGTTCATGGCTTTCGTTTCACTGGAACCCCAAGAGGCGCGATTATGCCTATGTGACTTCCCCGGAATAGGGCTTTGGTTACAAAAAAGCCGCTTGACGAAACAAGCGGCTTGCTGCAGTGCAACACGGATCAGTCAGCCCGTGCTGGACAATTCGCTCACATCAGCCTTTTGGAGGCGTCGTGGTGGTGGTCCTGTGTTTTGTCTTTGTAGCGGATCACCTGACGGTCCAGTTTGTCGGCCAGGTCGTCGACCGCAGCGTACAGGTCTTCATGGGCACTTTCAGCGAACAGGTCTTTGCCCTTGACGTGGATACTGCATTCGGCGCGTTGCCGCATGTCTTTTTCTTTCTGGTTGTCGACGGTCAACAGCACCTTGATGTCAACCACTTGGTCAAAGTGGCGTGAAATGCGGTCGAGTTTGGATGCCACGTAGGTGCGCAAGGCGGGGGTCACTTCGAGATGATGGCCGCTGATGGTCAAGTTCATAAAAGTCTCCGTTCTCCGGGTTGACAAGGCCGCAACCCCTTGAGGGAAGCTGCGACAAAAGAAACACTCTCGCAGCCACTATGCCCTTGAATTTGCGCGCTGGCAAGCGTTTTTGGCAGCCATTTCATGGCATCAATCGCAGGTCAAATGCGCTGAGGTGCGCTGAGGTGCGCTGCCGTGCAGCACCAGTCTGCGCGCCAGCCAAACCGACAGCAGGCTGCACAGGCACCCCACAGCAGCAGCCCGCCAGTAACCGGCCACCAGCCCTCCCGCGCCACGGGAGATGAGCTGCCCGCCCACAAAGGCCGCCAATCCCATGGCCGTGGCCTGCGCGGCCGAGTTCAAGGCCATGAAAGTGCCCCGCAAAGCCGGGTTGGCAGCAGACGCCACGATCGCCATGCCTGGAATCATGCGTCCGCTCATGACCACGAACAGCGCCGTGCTGACAGCCAGCACTCCGGGCAAAGGCCAGGCGGGCATGAGGGTCAGCCCCAGCAAGGGCACCATCAACGCCACTGCCAGCACAGAAAACACCTGCACCTTGCCAAGCCTGTCGCTCAGGCGGCCCACCAACCTGGCCGACACCAGGGTGGCGGCGCCGCCGACCAGGTAAATGAATGGAATGTCATCCGCTGATACGCCGACGTTGGCGCGCATGTACAGAGTGATGTACGGAATGACCAGAAACCCCGAGGACATCATGGCCAGCGAAAACGCAAATGCACGCAGGTGATTGCGATCGGCCAGCACCTGCCGGATGCCGCTCAGCGCAGACCGCCCCTTTGCCGCGGCCACATGGCCGGACAACGGAGGCATGGTCAGCATGGCGGCCAGCACCAGCGCACCACTCAGTACCGCAATGGCCACGAACGTGGCATGCCAGCCCAGGCGGTTGGCCAGTATCAGCCCCAGAGGTACGCCAGCCACCGTGGAAAACGAGAACGAAGACATCACAACTGCCATGGCACGGCCGCGGCGCTCGAAGGGCACCACATCGGCCACGATGGTTTGCGACAACGCCGACAGCACGCCGCCGAACAGGCCCGCAGCCAGCCGGGCACCCATGAGGAACTCGTATGACGGCGCCAGACCGCAGGCCAGCGTGGCCAGGGCAAAGAGGGCGTACATCGTCAGCAACAACCGCTTGCGGTCAAAGCGGTCCACGTACGTGGCTGAGGCCAGTCCCGAAACGCCTGCTGCCAGTGTGTACGCTGACACCAACAGGCCGAACTGCGCATCCGATATGGCAAAAATCTCACGGAACTGCGGGCCCAGTGGCATCATGATCATGAAATCAAGGATGTGAGTGAACTGGATGCCCGCCAGCGTGACCAACAGCCAGCGCTCACGAGAGACGGATAAAGTTTGTGGGGTCATGTGCCGATTGTGATGACCTCTGAAATCCCCCCGGACACAAGACCATGTCACTGGACACCGTTATCACCAGCAGCCTGATGCCTCAGCCGGCACGGCCCTCGTCCGGAGCGCTGACGGCTCTGGTGCTGATGGGCGGCGGCGCACGCACCGCCTACCAGGCGGGTGTGCTGCGGGCGTTGGAGCCCATGCTCAAGCGACAGCCCTGGTACACCCCATCCAGCTTTCCATTCCAGACACTGGTGGGCACATCGGCGGGGGCCTTGAACGTCACCTACCTCGCCAGCAAGGCAGACGATGGTTTGCAAGCCCTCACAAGCCTGGCCGATTTCTGGCAGACCTTGCGCTCACACCAGGTATACCGGCTGGATGCTCCTGCCTGGGTTCGTGTCAGCCGCTTGCTGGCAGGCTGGGCTCTGAGCCGCCAGGTGCGCAACCACCGCGCCTTGCTCGACAACACACCGCTGGTCGACACCCTGCACAACGCCATCGACCTGACGCGCCTGGAGCGCAACCTGGCACACAGCACACTGGACAGTGTGGCGGTGACCGCATCCAGCTACACCACGGGTGTCCACTGGACGTTTTGCCAGACGTCGCCCGGCCATGCAGGCCAGCCTTGGGGGCGCCCTGACCGCCGGGCTGACATGCAGCCCATCACCATCGAACACCTCATGGCATCGGCCGCCATACCGTTTCTGTTCCGGTCTGTTCCGTTGTGGGTACACGGACACCGCGAGTTTTTTGGCGATGGATCCATGCGCCAGACATCGCCACTGTCGCCGGCGATCCACCTGGGGGCACGCAAAATTCTGGCCATTGGCGTGGGCCAACCGCAAAGGGCGGGCATGGTGCGCCAAACCGGCGACGAACCCACGGCGGGCACCATAGCCGGTCATGCGATGGCAAGTGTGTTTAACGACACGCTGCTGACAGATGTGGAGCAAACCCAACGCGTCACGCGCACACTGCAACAACTTCCACCACAGGTGGTGGGTGCCATGCCGTACCAACCGGTGGATGTGCTGGCCATACAGCCCTCCAGTTCGCTCGACGCGCTCGCGCTCACACACGTCAACACACTGCCCGCCACCACCAGAGACATGCTCGTCGGGCTGGGGGCGCTCAGCACCCGCCGCACCGCTGCCGGCAGCGCGGCCGCCCTGGCCAGTTACCTTTTGTTTGAACCTGCGTTTGTGCAAGCGGTGATGGACATGGGCGAAGCCGATGCGAACGCGCGCCGCGAGGATCTGGTGGCGTTTTTCCGCCCCGCCCACCCCAAAACCCAGGACGCTTCAACCGGGCCTTTGAAAAGCGGCTAGGCTCTCGCCCCCATGCCCGCCATCCACATTTCCGACATTGAAGCCGCCATCAACCATTGGCGTCAGGTCAGCCCCTCACCCGACGGAGTGGCGCTGCCACCTCAAACCCGTGCGCTGGCAGAGGTCTATGCCTTGATGGTCTGGTACCGGGAAGACTGGGCCGACGAGACCACCATGCCGCGCAAAGCGCATGCCGCCTGGCTGGAGTGGTACCACACCACTCCCGACACACCCTGCATTGCCATCTGCTCTACCAGCCAGGGAGACGAAGTGTGCAAGGGTTGTGGCCGCACGTTCGATGAAGTGCAACACTGGCCCGCCATGAGCCCCGGAGCCAAACGGGCCACCTGGCACCGCATCACCCGTGAGGGCGATGCCTGGCGCTTCAACCGCTACGCGGAACGGGCGGTGGAAACACCTGCCGAACCGGGTCAGGCGGGCACCGAATAATTGGCCTGGGTCAGGTGATCGATCCCGCAGTCGATCGTCTGGATCCATTCGATGAACTCCCACACAGCCGCACCTTTCATGGGCGAGCCGTGCTGGGGCACGATCATGTCGATGGGCAGGTCTCGCACCATGCGGGCCCAGAGCTTGAGCACCTTGCCTGACACCATGTAGCGGCGGTGGAAGGCTTCCATCTTGGGAATGTGCTGGGCCAGCGACATCACCGGCGTGCCCGCCTGTGCAGAGCTGACGATGGACACACCCAGATCGCCCGAAAACAGGATGCGGCTCACCGGGTCCCAGAACTGGAAGTTGCCTTCCGAGTGCATGAAGTGCGCGGGCAGCGCCACCAGCTCGGTCTCGCCCACGGGAATGCGCATGCCGGGGTCGGGAATGCCCACGATGCGGCCCTGCGTTTTGCCCGGCTTGCAAAAGTGCGGCGCGAACCGCTCCCACAGGCGCGAAATGTAGAGCTGCGCCTGGGTGCTGGTCATCCAGCGGTCGAGCGAGGCAATGATGTCCGGGTCGGCGTGGGAAGCCAGGATTTTGTCGAGCTTCTGCGGCGAAAAGTACCGCCCCACGGTCAGCAACATTTCGTTGTAGGCCATGTTGCCGCCTGGATCGATGATGCAACCGTGGTCTTTGTGGATGACCAGGAACTGGTTGGCCTGCACCGCCTCCCCACCCTCGTCGGACAGGTGGGAGAACATCAGGCACACATGGCCGTTTTGGTTGAACAGTTCAATAGCCATTTCAGCTCCGGTGAGTCATCACATCCAGCGCACACATTCCAACGACACGGTGTTGTCAGCATTGCCCAGCGTCAACACACCTTCCAGCAGCGTAGCCTGAAATTGCATGCTGCGCTCGGCCAGTGCCGCCAGTTGGGGGGCCACTTCGGTGGGCACGCGCCACACCGCCAGATTTTGCGGGCGGGTGAGCTTGGTCTGAATGCCCTTCCACCACACATCGGCCGCCGAAGAAAATGCGTAGACCACCACCTGGTCGGCCTTGCCGCAAGCCTTCAGGATGGGCTTGTCTTCCGGCTGGCCCACCTCCACCCACAGCCGGGTGAGGCCGGTGAAGTCGCGCAGCCACACATCGGGCTCGTCTGGGTCGGACAGGCCTGCGCCAAAGGCCAGCGTGCCGTCGCCGTTGCACACGCTTTGCAACTGATGGGCGTTCAACGCCAGCGCCACCAGACGGACCATCATGCGTTCGTCGGTTTCGCTGGGGTGGCGGGCCAGGGTCAGCGCGTGGTCGGCGTAGTAGCCGTGGTCGATGTCTGCAATTTGCAGATTGACTTTGAAAATGGTGGATTTGATGGCCATATTTGTATAGCTACAAACGCTTTACCATCAAGCGCTGGATGCCAATTTGTTAAATTTATTGCGAAACAGACTCAGACCCGGCGTGCCAGCTCGGCCGCTTTGCCCACGTAACTGCCAGGGGTCATGGCCAGCAGGCGGTCTTTGTCGGCCTGCGGGATGTCCAGCGCGGCGATCAGGCCATGCAGGGCCTCCGCCGTCACGGTTTTGCCACGGGTCACTTCCTTCAGTTTCTCGTAGGCACCCTGCACACCGTAGCGGCGCATCACTGTTTGAATGGGCTCGGCCAGCACTTCCCAAGCGGCGTCCAAGTCGGCCGCCAGAGCCTCTTCGTTCAGCTCCAGCTTGTTCAGGCCGGTCAGCAGCGAGTGGTAGGCCAGCACGGCATAACCCAGCGCCACGCCCATGTTGCGCAGCACGGTGCTGTCGGTCAGGTCACGCTGCCAGCGGCTGATGGGCAGTTTTTCACTCAGGTGGCGCAACAGTGCATTGGCCAGGCCCAGGTTGCCTTCGGCGTTCTCAAAGTCAATCGGGTTGACCTTGTGCGGCATGGTGGACGACCCGATTTCGCCCGCCTTCAGGCGCTGCTTGAAGTAGCCCAGGCTCACGTAGCCCCAAACATCGCGGCTGAAGTCGATGAGGATGGTGTCCACACGGGCAATCGCATCGAACAGCTCGGCCATGTAGTCGTGCGGCTCGATCTGGATGCTGTAGGGCTGAAACGTCAGGCCCAGGCCCAGCGGCTCAGGGCTTTCGATGACTTTTTTGCTGAAGGCCTCCCAGTCAAAGTCGGGCCAGGCCGACAGGTGGGCGTTGTAGTTGCCCACCGCGCCGTTCATCTTGCCCAGGATTTTGACGTTGGCAATGCGGTCAATGCCCGCCTGCAGCCGCACCAGCACATTGGCAATTTCTTTGCCCACCGTGGTGGGGCTCGCAGTCTGGCCGTGTGTGCGGCTGAGCATGGGCACATCGGCGTAGGCATGGGCCATTTCACGCAGCTTGAGCACGATGCGGTCCAGCGCGGGCAGCAGCACCACATCGCGCCCGGCGCGCAACTGCAGCGCGTGGCTGGTGTTGTTGATGTCTTCGCTGGTGCATGCGAAGTGCACGAACTCGGCGGCAGCTTCCAGCTCGGGCCGGGCCTCGAACTTGGACTTGATCCAGTACTCCACTGCCTTCACGTCGTGGTTGGTGACCTTTTCAATCTCCTTGATGGCATTGGCATCGGACTCGCTGAAGTTCTTGACCAATCCCAGCAGGTAGGTGCGCGCACCGGGCGACAGTGGCTTGAATTCGGCAAAACCGGCATCGCTCAGGGCTATGAACCAGGCCACCTCCACCTGCACGCGGCGGTGCATGTAGCCCTGCTCGCTCATGTAGGGGCGCAAGTAGGCCAGTTTGGGGGCGTATCGACCGTCCAGGGGTGACAAGGCAGCCACTGCGGACACTTGGGCAGAGGGGGATGGGGGGGCATTGAAGGCAGGCATGGGGGTGAATTGTAGGCACCCGCCCCCGCCCAGAGGGGCTGGCTACAATGAAACGCTCCTCGGTCGATCCCATTTCCCCCACGCATGAAACTCATCGGTTCCACCACCAGCCCTTACGTGCGCAAAGTGCGCATCGTCATGTCGGAAAAAAAACTGGATTACCAGTTCGTACTGGAAGACGTGTGGGCCGCTGACACACAGATGGCACGGTTCAACCCCCTGGGCAAAGTGCCTTGCCTGGTGATGGAAGGCGGGGAAGCCGTGTTCGACTCACGCGTGATCGTTGAGTACCTCGACACACTGTCACCGGTGGGCAAGCTCATCCCCTCGGGCGGCCGTGAACGGGCAGAAGTCAAAACCTGGGAAGCACTGGCCGACGGCCTGCTCGACGCCGCCATCCTGGCCCGCATGGAAGACATCTGGACCCTCAGGCCCGCCGAACAGCGCAGCCAGGCGTGGATCGACAGGCAACTGAGCAAAATTGACTTGGCCCTCAAAGCCATGGCGCAAGGCCTCGGAGACAAACCCTTTTGCAGTGGCATCCACTTCAGCCTGTCCGATGTGGCCGTGGGCTGTGCGCTGGGTTACCTGGATTTCCGTTTCCCTGCCGTTGGCTGGCGTGCGGCACACCCCAACCTGGCCAAGCTGGTCGAGAAACTGGCAACCCGGCAGAGCTTCATCGACAGCCTGCCCCCCACCTGAGGGGCACCAGGCAGGCGTTACGCCTCACTGCGCAGCGCGGCGCTTGAGCCAGCGCATCACGCCGCCCACCACCGGCAGCTTTTCGTACAGTTCTTCCGCCGCATCCCAGTAGTCGCGGTGGAGCGTGACCAGCCCTGCCTCGTCAAACCGCAGGTGGCTGGCACCCAGGATGCACTGAGCCTCATCGGGCCGCACGGTCTTGAAGCGGAAATGGAACTCCCACACCAGCACCGCCTGCGACCCCTGCACCAGGCGCTCGGTCACCACAAACCGGGGTTCGTGAAGGTTGACAAACATGTGCTCGAAGATGTGGCGGATGGCGGGCACGCCCGTCACGTCATTGAATGGGTCTTTGAATCGCGCCTCGGGGCCATACAGCTCGGCCAAACGCTCCAGGTCGGCAGGCTGCAGGGCTTCAAAGAATTCAGCCACGCGATCGGCAGCGGGGCCGAAGTTGGCAGCGGATGGTGGAACAGATGTCATGGGCAAGAGGTTACCGGGCGGCGTCAATGGCCTGTCATGCGGCGCACAGCGGCGAACGCCAGGCGGTTGGGCAGTATGCGCAACAACTGCATCCACAGCGTGAATCGCTTGGGGAACTGCACTTCGAACGCCCCCTTGGCCCAGCCCGCCAGCATGCGCTCGGCGGCCACTTCGGGCGTGATGAGGGCGGGCATGGCAAACGTGTTTTGCGCCGTCAGCGGTGTTTGCACAAAACCGGGGTGGACCACACTCACGCCCAGGCCCAATGGGTGCAAATCCAGATACAGCACCTCGGCCAGGTGGGTCAGGGCGGCCTTGGTAGGGCCATAGGCCAGCGACTGTGGCAACCCCCTGAAACCCGCCACGCTGCTGACCAGGCTGACATGCCCTTGGCCTTGGCGCCGCAGTACAGGCAACACGGCCGCCAGCACGTTCAGCGCGCCCTCGTAGTTGATCGACAGGTGCCGTTTGTGCTGGGCAAGGTCAAAGTCCAGCGCAGACATGGCTTTGTAATGGCCGGCGCAATACAACACCAGGTCGATGCGCTCAAAGCGCGACACCACCTCGTCGCACGCGCGGCTGACGGCATCGGCGTCGGTGGTGTCCAGCGCCAGCGCCGCCATGCCTGGGTGCACCGCGCACAAGGCGTTGAGGGCTGACTCGCCCCGAGCCGACACCACCACCTGCGCCCCCCGCGCATGCAAGGCAACGGCTGTGGCTGCCCCGATGCCGCTGGACGCCCCCACCAGCCAGACCACTCGGCCGCGCCAGTCGGCCAGCAGGGAAGCCCATCACACACCACGCTTCACGAAACTGAGGGTGACCTCGCCCAGACGCACGCCCCACTTGGTCATGACGGCCTTGTTCAGCATCACGCGCTGGTCCATCAAGTACATCCAGTCGTCAAACTGCACCTCGTACACCTTGCCGTCCACCGGCAAATTCAGCGTGTAGCCCCAGCGGAAGGCGTTGCCACGTGCCTGCCCCTGCGCCTCTCCCACCACATCGCCAGCGGTACCGGTGTAGCGGCCATCGGGCCATTTTTTCAGACGCCACACACGTCGCTCGGTGCTGCCGTCGGAGTAGGTGAACAGTTCGTCCAGCGTGCCGTCGTCGCCCACCCAGGTGCAGGTCATCAGCACGGTGAAGCGCCTGACAACTTGCCCCGACCGGTCGGTGAACACCCCGTACGCATCCAGCGTTCCATTGAAATACTCGCGCAGATCCAGCACCGGCTTGTCGGCACGGTACTGGTCGATGGTGGGGCCTGCGCAGCCCCCCAGTGCCACCAACCCGGCCGAACCTGCCACGGTGTACAGCGCCAGCGCGCCGGTGCGGGAAAACCATTCACGCCGTTTCATGGGAACCTCTTTTCAGGAAAAACACATACAACAAAGCTGCTGCGGCCAACTTCAGCACGCAGGGCACCACGGCATACGCCACCGTGAGCGCCCACAGGGCCTGGGGGTCTTGCTGTCCGGGTGCATACCCCAGCCAGCCCAGCAGCGGCAGGGCCAGACCGGCTGCAAGCGCGAGGTTGAGCTTGGTGGCAAAGCCCCACCAGCCCATGAATGCACCTTCGCTGCGCCCGCGTTCACCGGCGTCCCCGATCAACCCGGCCAGCAACGCCGGGGGAAGCACCAGATCTGCCCCCAGGGCTGCGCCGGACAAGGCGCACACCAGTAAGAACCAGGGCCAATCGCCTTGCCCGAGCAACGCCACCCAGCCAAACACGGCCACCGACAGGCCCATCCCCAGGGCCCAGGTGCGCACCAGCCCCCAACGGCCCACGACCTTCAGCCACAAGCCAATGGACGCAGCCGCACACACAAAATAGCCACCCAGGAATGCCGGCTGCATCGCAAGCGGTCCTGGATGAAAAACAGCACGAGCGTGGCGGGCACGGCACTGGCCAGCCCGTTGACCACGTACACCGCCAGCAAGCGGCGAAACGGACGCAGCCCCAGCGGGGCCCAGGGAGATGCCGTCGGGCCAACCAGGGGGACGCCCAGGGGCACTACGGCCCGCGACCACAGCCACACACCCAGCGCCAGCGCCATACCGAGCGCTGCCACCAAAGCCGGCAAACCGGCCAGGGTGGGCAATACCGAGGCCACCACCACCCCGGCCAGGCCAAAGCCCTCGCGCCACGCCACCACCCGGCCCCGCTGCGTGTCAGACCCCCCCAGCCGCGCACCCCAAGATTGGTGGGCCA
>JAIFMP010000139.1 GCA_020048405.1 Hydrogenophaga sp. | reverse complement strand
ACCTCGGTGAACACATGGTAGGGGTGGGTCAGTTCGCTCCACCAGAAACCAACCGGCCAGCCGGTGGTGGTGGACACCGCCGGGTTGGCGATGACGATGGCCACGCGCTTGCGGGCTTTGGGATTGACGGGGTTGGGGTCTTTGAGGCTCATGGACAGGTTCCACTGGGGTTAAAACGTGGAAACGGAGTCTGATCTGTGCCTCGAATCAGAAAAATACCTCGCACCAAGACAGTCTGTTGCAAAATATGTCAACAATGGAACTGTCAACCCTCCAGGCTTTTGTCAAAGTGGTGCAAACCGGCAGCTTCACCCGTGCGGCCGATGCACTGAACACCCAGAAGGCCCATGTGTCCCGCGTGGTCACCCAGCTCGAACGCGAGCTGGGCGTGCGGCTGCTGGAACGCACCACGCGTTCGCTGTCGCTGACGGAAATTGGCCGGGAGTTCTTCGAACGTGCGGTGGGCATCCTCGGTTCGGTTGACGATGCCCAGCGGGCCGTCCAGAAAGCACAGGGAGAACCACGCGGCACCCTGAAACTCACCTGCGGCGTGGAATTCGGGATGATTGCCGTCAGTGGGTGGATCACCGCCTATCTGGAGCGCCACCCCCAGGTGAACGTCGATGCCGACTTCACCAGCCGCATAGTGGACATGGTGCACGAGGGCTTTGACTTGGCCATCCGCATCGGCCCCCTGGCCGACTCCACACTGGCCGCCCGCAAACTGGGCGACCTGCGCTACGGGTTGTTCGCCTCGCCGGCCTGCTGGAATCGTCAGCCTGCCCCCACACACCCCGACCAACTGGCCGACCACCCCGCGCTGGCGTTTGCAGGCGGCAGCCACCAACCCGTGTGGACCTTGCAGCAAGGCGACATCACCATCCGAGTGCCGCTGCAACCCAGGCTCAAGGCCAACAATGTGTTTGCGGTGCGCGATGCCGCCGCCTCAGGTCTGGGCATTGCCCAACTGCCCCTGATCGTGGCCGCGCCCGCGCTGACCAGCGGGCAACTGGTTCAGGTGCTGGCCGAATGGTCGCTGCCCTCGGTGCCAGTGAATGCAGTGTTTGCCAGCGCGCGGTACCTGACACCCAAGGTGCGCGCCTTCATTGACCTGGCCGCACAGGCCATGACGGCACGTTGAAGGTGGCGTGTCACAGCGTCACCGCCAGATCGGGCAGCCCCTTGCCCCATGTCAGCAGACGCACGCTGCGGTGGGCGGGCACCCAGTAGGGGTCTTGCTCAATCAGCTCCACGGCACGCTCGCGGCTGCTGACCTCCATCACCCACAGGCCGCCCACAAACGGCTCGCCCGGTGCCTCTCGGCAACCGCCCGCGATCAAAATTTCATCGGTGTGCGCACGCAGGTAGGCCAGGTGCAAATCGCCCCGTTGTTGGCGAATGGCCAACATGCCGGGCGTGTCGGTGAAGAGGGCAATCCAGCGCATGACAGGCTTTCTCTCGAACGTGAGGGATGATGCAGACCATTGTCATTCAACCATTGCCACATGCCCCTTACCGTTGCCCGCCTGACCGAAGCCGATGCCCCTGCCTACCGGGCCTTGATGCTGCAGGCTTACGAGGTGCCCGACGCGTTCACGTCCACGCCGCAGGAACGTGCCGCCGCGCCAACGAGCTTTTGGGTCGGGCGGCTGGCAAACCCACAAGGCTTGAGCGTGGCCTTTGGCGCGTTTGACGCTCACGTACTGGTGGGCAGCGTGATGCTTGAATTCAATGATCGGGCCAAAACGCGGCACAAGGCCCACGTGGTGGGCATGTATGTGCGCCCCGAACACCAAGGCAAGCGCATTGGCAGGGCCCTTTTGGACGCAGCGGTGGCACACGCCCGGACGTTGGCGCACGTGCAGGTGCTCAACCTCACCTTCACCGAGGGCAATGCCGCAGCCCTGGCTTTGTATGAACGCGCAGGGTTCCAGGCGTTTGGCACCGAGCCGATGGCGGTCCGGACGACAGACGGCTACAAGGCCAAAGTGCACATGTGGAAACGCTTGCCTTCACACGGCAACAAGGGGCAATAAACGTCGCCGAACTGAGCGATGCGCACCTCTGGGTGGCCACACACTCCACAGGTCAACTTTGCCAAAATTTGCCAAAACACCGTATGCTTGTCACATGAGCACCATGAACATTTCTCTGCCAGACAGCCTCAAGGCGTTTGTGGACAACCAGGTCACCGAGGGCGGCTACGGCACCAGCAGCGAGTACGTGCGCGAGCTGATCCGCACCGACCAGGACCGCCGCCAACTGCGCACCCTGCTGCTGCAAGGGGCGGCATCTGCACCGGCTGAAGTTGCCAGCGCCCAATACTTCACAGCCTTGCGCCAGCGGGTGCGTGGCCACGCCGAGCCTGGTGCACCCGCTTGAAAACCAAACCTGTCGTTCCACGCGCACAAGCCAACCTGGATGTGGATGCGGCCATCGACTTCTACCTGCAAGAAAACGCGCTGGGGGCGGCCAATGGGTTCATTGATGCTCTGGAGCAAGCCTACACACACATCGGGCGGAATGCGTCCACAGGCTCGCCACGGTTTGGGCACGAGCTGGAACTACCCGGCCTGCGTGCCTGGCCCCTGTCGCGTTACCCCTTCCTGGTGTTTTACCTGGAACGACAGGACCACATCGACGTGTGGCGTGTGCTGCACACCCGTCGCGACATTCCCGAGCGAATGCGCGACATCGACACACCTTGAGCCTTCAACCTGCATTCACCAACTTCACACAGCCCCTAGCCACCATGCTCACCTGCTCCAAACTCATCCCCCAAGGCCAGGGCCTGGCCAATGTGCTGCTGAAACGCGCCACCACCATCGAACTGGACTGGGACGTGCGCCAGAAAAGCCGCTTTGACGCCACCGACAGCCAGGGCCGTGCCCTGGGCGTGTTTTTGACGCGCGGCACCGCCGTGCGCGGTGGTGACGTGCTGTTGGCCGAAGACGGTTCTCTGGTGCGCGTGCTGGCTGCGCCGCAGCCGGTGCTGCGCATCACCCACTGCAGCGCCCACGGCACGCCGTTCGACCTGATTCGCGCCGCCTACCACCTGGGCAACCGCCATGTGCCCATCGAACTGCAGCCCGACCACCTGAAAATTGAGCCCGACCACGTGCTGGCCGAGATGCTGCAACGCATGCACCTGATCGTGGCCGAGGTGAACGAACCGTTCGAGCCCGAAAACGGCGCGTATTCGGCGAATGGCGGTCATGGCCACGACCATGGTGGACATTCACACGACCACCACGCCCCGGCAGCCGCTCACGTACACGGCCCGGGCTGTGGTCACGACCACGACCACGGCCACACACATGCCCCTGTAGCCGCCCCTGCCCGTGGCAAGCCTGTGGGCATTGCCGTGACGGCAGCCACAGCCCGCCACGTGCATGGCCCCGGCTGTGGCCATGACCATGGGCACGGCCATGACCACTGAGGCCCATGACCGCCTGCACCTCATGTGGCTGGCCTCGCCCGCGCTGCCGGTGGGCGGGTTTTCGTACTCTGAGGTGCTGGAAGCAGCGGTGGACAAAGGCCTTGTCACCACCGAGGCGCAGGCCAGCCAATGGCTGACCGACCAGCTTCACCTGAGCCAGGCCCGGTCGGACCTGGCCGTGGTGGCACAGGCCATTGACGCATGGCGGCACAACGACCTCCCCCGCGTGGCCGAGCTGAACACCTGGGTGTTGACCACCCGCGAAAGCAGCGAACTGCGCCAGCAAACCCAGCAAACCGGGCGCTCATTGGTGGACTGAATCCGCCCACGCCGACAAGGCCGAGTCACTGCTCACCCACCTAGCCTTTGCCCGAGACCTGCCACCTACCTGGCCCGTGGCCTTTGCGCTGGCTGCCGCGCAAACCGCGGCCCCCGTGTGCGACTGCGTGCTGGCCTGCGCCTTTGGCTGGGCAGAGAACATGTCGCAAGCCGCCATCAAGGCCGTGCCGCTGGGCCAGACCGGGGGCCAGCGAATCCTGGCTCGCTTGTTGCATGCCATCCCGGCGGCGGTGGACAAGGCCATCGCCCTGCCGGACGACCAGCGCCAGGCCTTCAGCCCCATGCTGGCCATTCTGTCGGCACAGCACGAAACGCAGTATTCAAGGCTTTTTCGCTCCTAGCGCTTATCTAATAAGCGTTTACAGCTATTCTTTTTTTCAAACCATGACCGCACTTCACCACATCCCCCACCGCACCAAAAAGCTCCCCCCCTTGCGCGTGGGCATCGGCGGGCCGGTGGGCTCGGGCAAAACCACCCTGCTGGAAATGCTGTGCAAAGCCATGCGCCAGCAATACGACCTGGTGGCCATCACCAACGACATCTACACCAAGGAAGACCAGCGCCTGCTGACCGTGAGTGGCGCGCTGGATGCCGAGCGCATCGTGGGCGTGGAAACGGGCGGCTGCCCGCACACCGCCATCCGCGAAGACGCGTCCATCAACCTCGAAGCCATTGACCGCATGTTGGAGAAGTTTCCCAACGCCGACGTGGTGTTTGTGGAAAGCGGCGGCGACAACCTGGCCGCCACCTTCAGCCCCGAACTGTCAGACCTGACCATCTACGTGATCGACGTGGCCGCTGGCGAAAAAATCCCCCGCAAAGGCGGCCCCGGCATCACCAAGAGCGACCTGTTCGTCATCAACAAAACCGACCTGGCCCCCTACGTGGGTGCCGACCTGGGCGTGATGGAAACCGACACCATCCGCATGCGCACCAACGCACAAGGCCTGAAACCGTTTGTGATGACCAACCTGAAAACGAATACCGGGCTGGCCGAGGTGGTGGCGTTCATTGAGCAGCGGGGGATGCTGGCGGCGGGGTGACGGGACTCTTCCCGGCCGAATGCGGACTGCGGTGGGTCAGAAATGCAGTCGCTCAGTGTTTGCGTCACGCGTCCCGCTTGAGTGAGCGGTTAGATTGGTTGTGTTTTGGGCAACGTAACCCAATCAGGCCGGGATAGGTGTTCAACGTTGAATATGAATAACTGTGTGCTCGCCGTTGCGCCTATCGTTTTCTCTAGTTCATTGCAGATCGCCGCATCGTACCCCATGCTTCTTATAGGCCCAATCAATGTTTCAATCCACCTGCGAGTAAAGTTTTGAACGTAAACAGTCGCTTGCAGTCTTAAATAACTATCAACCGAGGCAGTGTGTACTATTCTTTGTTGTGCGAACAGTTCAGGAGCCTCTTTTTCACTAGAAAAAGCAAACCGCAGAACGCTTCCAGTGTTACACGACATATGCCATTCGTCTGCAGTTCCAAGCCCAGAATATTGTTGACCCAGACTGGTCGATCTGACTTGCCTCCAGAGACGCAAAGAGTCCTCCGTTCTGATACGCAGGTCGAGAGTTCGAGAAGTAGGTAATAGCCTTGCGGAGCACACGCCTCCATATGGCCCTTTGTGTAATTGTGCATATCTCAGATTCGCGCTCATAGAAACAAACGAGTGCGGAATAAGTCCCTCGTGAGAGGGACGTGAGATCGATGGGTTTGCCCAATTTTCAAAATATTGTGACGTTCCGTGGAACCAAATATTATCCATTGAGTTGTGATGTAGCTAAATATTGAAATCCAACGTGATATATCCCGCAGAAGCCTGCGGGACAAAATGAACGGTGCGGGATATTCTGGACACAGCTTCCTCCTGAAAATGGCTTGCAGCCTGGCTTTTGTGCCCAAAAACTGTGCAAAGACACAGGTATAAAAAAAACATGAAACCTGACACGCCTGTTTTGCGCTCTACACGGCTTCTGGACCAGTTGCGGGAGCGGATTCTTTATCTTCACTGGTCGTCCCTGAAATATTCAAAAAACGGCATTCAAAGCCAGCCGTGGAGGCATTAGGCGTGGAGGCTCAATTTCTCTTCAGGGCCGAAAGCCGACCTCCAAGTTTCACCACAGATCCGATGTCGCCCGACTATCGCCTCACCCCGCCTCATGCCAATTCACCCACTGCAACCCCGGCACACGTGCAAATTCACGCACATTGCGCGTCACCAACGTAGCCTGGTGGCGCAGCGCGGTGGCGGCAATCAATATGTCGTGGGGGCCAATGGCTGTGCCAACTGCCTCCAACTCGGCCCGCAAGCAGGCGGCGATGGCGGCGCATTCGCTGTCAAACGCCAGCCTCTGCACTGGGCGAAGCAGTTGCGCCAATGCAGTCAAACGTGGGGTTGACACCTCGGGTGGCAGGCGCTGCAAGCCGTAGCGCAACTCATATTCAACGATGGCAGGCACGCCAATGTCGGCAGGTCGCAATGCCTGGACTTGAGGCACCACGGCGGGGTCGCCCCTGAAGTAGTAACTGCTGGTGTTGCTGTCCAGCACCAGCATGCTCAAAACCCGAGCCTCGGTACGTCCGCGGCCACGGTGCTTGCACCATCTGCCTCACTCAGGGGAAATTCTGCAAAGCGACCGGCCAGCGCCAAGCAGTCTGGCGGCCATTCATGCGCAGCGTACTTGCGAATGATGTCGGCAACCCATCGGCTTTTGGACAAGCCATGGGCTTTGGCGGCCTGGTCCACCAGAGCCTGGGTCGCATCGTCAAGGTACAGAGTGATTTGGGACATGGCCTCATCTCCGTTCAGGTCATGGGCAAGTATGTGCACAAGTATATTTTCTTGTGCATTGACCGCAAGCTGCACCCGTGGGTGAAACTCACCCGGCCGCACAATGCCCCCGCACCCACCGGGCGGTGCGCAACGTCCACAAGGAGCGCTTCAGATGGGCTGGTTTTCCAAAAGCAACGACGACTTTTTTCTGTCCACCACCACGCCACCCAACATCGGCATGGACCAGTACGTGGGCGTGGTCAATGGCGAGGCCATCATCGGGGCGAACATCTTTCGCGACATGTTCTCGTCGGTGCGCGACGTGGTGGGTGGCCGCGCAGGAGGCTACGAGCGTGCCCTGTCGGGTGCGCGCGATGCCGCGCTGGAAGACATGATCGAGACAGCCAAAGAGCGCGGTGCCAACGGCGTGATTGGCATCGATTTTGACTACGAAGTGCTGGGCGAAACCAACGGGATGATGATGGTGGCCGTCAGCGGCACGGCCGTCAAACTGGGGTGACGGCGGCCACCGCCGGTTGCACGGCTGGCAACCGGGCAGCCCGCTGTCGAGACGCACACTGGCCTTGGTGGACAATATAGGGTTTTCCGCCATCCCTTCCCAACCCTTGCTTCCACGAGCCCGTCCATGTCTGACGCTTCTCCTTCCATGATCTCCGTCGAGAAAATCGGCGGCACGTCCATGTCCGCTTTTGGCGATGTGCTGCGCCACATCATGTTGCACGACAAGTCGCGCATCAACGGCCGCATTTACGTGGTGTCCGCCTACTCGGGCGTGACCAACCAGTTGCTGGAGCACAAGAAAACGGGTGAGCGCGGCATTTATGCCCTGTTTGCCGAGGGCAAGGGATACCAGGACGCATTGGTGGGCCTGGCTGTCAGCCTGAAAAAACTCAACGCCGGTTTTGCCGACCTGGGCCTGCCGCTGGACGTGGCCGATGCCTTCATTGACCGTCGCATTGCCCAGGCGCGCGAGTACCTTAGCGCCATGCACCATGTGCTGGCCAGCGGCTACCTGGCCCGCCAGGACGTGTTGCTGGCTGCGCGCGAGGTGCTGGCATCCATTGGCGAGTCGCACAGCGCATTCAACTCGGTGGAAATTTTGAAGGCCAACGGCGTGCCCGCCATCCTGATGGACCTGGCCGGTTTTGACGACAACGAGGCATGGACCATTGACGAACGCATTGCCAACAGCTTCCAGGGCCTGGACATTGCCAACAACGTGATCGTGGCCACGGGTTACACCAAGGGCACCGAAGGCATCATGCGCGAGTTCGATCGCGGCTACTCCGAGGTGACCTTCAGCAAAATTGCCGTGGAAGTGCGCCCCGCCGAGGCCGTGATCCACAAGGAATTCCACCTGTCTTCGGCCGACCCGAACCTGGTGGGCCTGGAAAACGCCGTGATCGTGGGTGCCACCAACTACGACGTGGCCGACCAGCTGGCAGACGTGGGCATGGAAGCCATCCATCCCAAGGCGTCCAAGCCGATGGAGCTGGCTCGAGCCCGACCACCCCGGCACGCTCATCACCAAAGACTATGTGGGCGAACGCGCCCGCGTGGAAATCGTCACAGGCACCGACAAGGTGACGCTGGTTGAAATCCACGACCCCAGCATGGTGGGCACCGTGGGCTTTGATGCGGGGCTGATGTCCATCTTCACCCGTCACAACGTCAGCTACATCCTCAAAGCCACCAACGCCAACTCCATTGCCCACCTGGTGTGGGACAGCTCGGTCACCCCCGAGCTGGTGGCTGAGCTGGAAGAGCAATACCAGGTGGTGACGGTCAAGCCCAACGCTATCGTGTGCGCCATTGGCTCCAACATCAGCATCCCTGGCGTGTTGGCCAAGGCTGCGCAGGCGCTGGCCAACGCGGGTGTGAACGTGAACTGTGTGTCGCAAACCCTGCGCCAGGTGAACATGCAGTTTGTGATCGAGCGCGAAGACTACAAAACCGCCATCAAGGCACTGAACATGGCGCTGTGTGTGAACTCTGGCGCGCCGGTGCCCACGGCCTGACAGAATCGCCCGCCTATACAAAAAGCCCGCAATTGCGGGCTTTTTTGTGCTTCAGCGC
>JAIFMP010000060.1 GCA_020048405.1 Hydrogenophaga sp. | reverse complement strand
CCCATCACCCAGCATGACATCCGCAGCCGCGTGCAACGGTTGGCACAGATGGCAGCGCGCTCCGGCAGCTCTTTGCCACCGCAGGCCGACCTGGTGCGCGAAGTGACAGAAGCGCTCATTCTCGAGCGCGCGCAGATTCAGCTCGCCAAAGAGCAGGGAATCAAGGTGGAGGCGAGTGTGCTGGACGATGCCGAACAGAACATCGCCCGTCAAAACCAGATGGACGTTGCCCGGCTGCACCGGCAGCTGGAGTCGGAAGGTACGGCGGTAGAGGAGTTTCGCAACACCATCCGGCAGCAGATCATGGTGCAGCGCCTGCGCGAACGAGAGGTAGATGCCCGGGTGCGCGTGACTGAGGCCGAAGTGGACCGGTTCCTGGCCCAGAAAAACGACAACCCTGGTGCTGATTTGCAACTGCACATCGCACAAATTCTGGTGGCCGTGCCCGAGAACGCCGACACCCAACGCCTCGCCAGCCTTATGTCGCGCGCGCAGATGGTGGCTGAAAAGGCCCGCGCGGGCGCGGATTTTGCGGCGCTGGTGCGCGAATACTCCGATGCACCTGACAGAGCCAAAGGTGGTGACCTGGGGCTGCGAACAGCCGAGCGTTACCCGGTGCTGTTTGTCGATGCCACGCGAGCCGTCAAGCCCGGGGGTATCGCCGGTCCGGTTCGCAGCCCGGCCGGTTTTCACGTGCTCAAGGTCATCGACAAAAAAGTGGCCGGGTTGCCCGATGCCACGGTAGTCCAGACCCGTGCGCGCCATATCCTGCTCCGGCCATCAGCCCGCCTGACCGAAGCCGCAGCCGTGGAGCAACTCACCCAGACGCGCGCACGCCTGTTGTCGGGGCAGGCCGACTTTGCCGCAGTGGCGAAAGACATCAGCCAGGACGGTTCGGCCGCTCAGGGTGGCGAGCTGGGCTGGGCCACGCCTGGCATGTTTGTGCCCGAGTTTGAAGAGGCCATGAACCGCTTGGCACCCAATGAAGTGTCCACTCCCCTGGTGTCCCGTTTCGGCGTGCACCTGATCCAGGTGCTGGAACGCAAACAGGTGGAGCTGTCTGCCAAAGCGCAGCGCGATCAGTTGAAACAACTGGTGCGCGAACAGAAAACGGAAGAGGCCTACAAACGCTGGATCGAAGATGTGCGCAGCAGCGCGTATGTGGAGTACCGGGACGCACCGCAATGAAGCACGTCGCGCGCAAGCGGTTCGGCCAGCATTTTCTGAGTGACAACGGCATCATTGGTGCCATCGTCGATGCCATCAACCCCCAACCGGGTGAGCCAGTGGTAGAAATTGGCCCAGGCTTGGCGGCACTCACCCAGCCCCTGGTCGAGCGCTTGGGCGCTCTCACCGTGATCGAGCTTGACCGAGACTTGGCCGTGCGGCTGCGCACCCGTTCTCAGCTTCGGGTGGTGGAATCGGATGTGCTGAAGGTGGATTTCACGGCCTTGGCCCAGACGTTGGGCGTGCCAAGGTTGCGCGTAGTGGGTAATTTGCCCTACAACATCTCCACGCCCATACTGTTTCACTTGCTGAGCCATGTGGATGTGGTTCAAGACCAGCACTTCATGTTGCAGAAAGAAGTGATCGATCGCATGGTGGCCAGGCCAGCAACCGCGGACTTTGGGCGACTGTCGGTGATGTTGCAATGGCGCTATGCCATGGAAAACGTGTTGTTTGTTCCACCGGAGTCATTTGATCCACCGCCCAGGGTGGACAGCGCCGTGGTGCGCATGATCCCTTTGGCTCAGCCCGCGTCACTGGACGCACAGCTGCTGGAAGAGCTGGTGCGCGTGGCCTTCAGCCAACGACGAAAACTGCTGCGGCACTCGCTGGGAAAATGGCTGGAGACTCGCCAGTTTGCCGGTGTTTTCGATGTTCAGCGACGTGCCGAAGAGGTCCCGGTGGCTGAATACACGGCGCTGGCACAGGCCCTGTCAGGCCCGCGCCAGCCAGAAGATCAGGCTGCCGCCATCCAGTAACCCGCGTTGAAAGGGCTGCTCATGCGCAGCGCCATGGGGCTCACGTCCACCAGTTTGTCGGTGGGCATGGCTTCTGCGGTGGCTTCGTCTTCTGTGGCTGCCGGTTCGCCTTTTGAGGCACGGGCGACCGAGAACGAATAGAAACAGCGGAAGGCGGTTTTCCGGTCGCTCCAGTAGTCGGCAGCGTCACGGAAGATGTCCAGCAACTGTTCGCGGGCCTCTTTGTCAAATTTGGCGTGTGCGGGAATGTGCTCCAGCACCACGATGAAGCCGGTCTGAGGCCCTGCTTTGTGCACCGTGTCGGTCAGGCAGTCGTACAGCGCATCAAAGTTCTTGCCGAAGTGGGCGGGAAAAGTGTACTGCGCCGCAATCAGGTCCAGCACGTCTTGTTTGCTCTGTGCCTTGGCCAGGTTGGCATACAAAAAATGATGGCCCAGCTGCTGCGCAGCGGCCTGCAGATCTTCCACGCGGTGGGCGCGAATCGATTGCACGATGTTGGGTCGCACTTGACGAAGTGGCATGTCCATCTCCGTTCCTCTATAAAAAGTCAAAAAAACAAAAAACCAGAACTCTGCGAAGTCACTGGGCAATCAGCCGAAAGCTGGCGTAGTGGTCTTCGGTGTAATAACAAACATCGGGGCTTCGCTTGGGCTTTCCCCCGCAGACGATGCGTTTGGCACCCCTGTGTTTCAGCCCGGGTGTGGGCACGGTGTACTCCCTGTAGTAGCCTCTGGTCTGTTTGGGCAGCAAACGTTCCCGGTTGCCAAACACAGAGCCATCTTTGGGGTGCTCAAAGGAATCCCCGTTTTCAATTCGGGCCAGCACAGCTCGGCCTTGCGAAGGCAGTTCCGACCGCTGAATGACTGGCAGACTGTCTGGGCTCGGGGCAAACGCCTGAGCCGATGGCACTGCCGCCAGACCAGCTGCCGCGAAGCCGGTGACGCACAGCGCACGGGCGAGCCATTGTCGAGCGCGTTGCCACGTGCCGACTGTCTTGCCTCGCGCTTCACATGCCGCCGCAGATACTCCCCGTGTCATCTTGTCCTCGCCCGCCTTGGTTGTGCCGACCACACGCAATTTGCCCACTGAAACGCGGGTAAACCCTGAAAATCGAGCCCGCGAGTGTGCCTGAGTCGGCCCAAAAACGCAAGGCCTGCTGCACTGCAGCAGGCCTTGGGGTGGGGGTATTTTGTGCCCGCAGAATACGCGCGGGCAGCGGTGTGTCAGCGGTGGGCGTTGGCGTCTGCCACGGTGAGTGCTGTCATGTTGACAATTCGCCGAACGGTCGTGCTGGCGGTGAGAACGTGCACCGGTTTGGCGGCACCCAAGAGAACTGGGCCAATCGCGATGTTGCCGCCCGCTGCGGTTTTCAGCAGGTTGTAGGCGATGTTGGCCGCATCGATATTGGGCAGCACCAGCAAGTTGGCCTCGCCATGCAGCAGGGTGTTGGGCATCAGGTTGACGCGAGCGGCGGCATCCAGTGCGATGTCGCCATGCATTTCACCGTCCACCTCCAGCCACGGGGCTTGCGCCCGCAGCAGGGCCAGGGTGTTGCGCATTTTGATGGCGCTGGGCTGGTTGCTGCTGCCAAAGTTGGAGTGCGACAGCAGGGCCGCTTTGGGTGTGATGCCAAAGCGCAGCATTTCTTCTGCCGCCATCACGGTGATTTCGGCCAGTTCTTCGGCGGTGGGGTCATAGTTGACGTGGGTATCCACCAGGAACACCTGGCGGCCGGGCAACATCAGGCCGTTCATGCAGGCGTAAATGCGCACGTCCTGTTCGGTGCTGGGGCTGCCGCCTTCACGTTTGCCAATGACCTGGTCGATGTACTCCAGATGGTTGGCCGTGCTGCCCCAGGTGCCGCAAATGAGGCCATCCACCTCGCCCTTGTGCAGCAGCATGGAGCCGATGAGGGTCAGGCGGCGACGCATTTCGATTTTGGCGAGCTGGGTGGTGACGCCCTTGCGCTCCATCATGCGGTGGTAGGTTTGCCAGAAATCGCGACGTTGACCACGTCGTAGTCCAGACCCTCTTTGAGCCGCAGACCGAATTTTTCGATGCGCTGGGCAATCACCGCTGGCCGGCCAATCAGCGTGGGGCGGGCCAAGCCGTCATCCACCACGATCTGGCAGGCGCGCAGCACGCGCTCTTCTTCGCCTTCGGCGTATGCCACGCGCTTGGCCTTGGCCAGCTTGGCTGCGGCGTAAATGGGCTTCATCACCGTGCCCGACGCGAACACGAAGCTCTGCAGCCTGTCACGGTAGGCATCCATGTCGGCAATGGGGCGCAGGGCCACACCGCTGTCGGCGGCAGCCTGGGCCACGGCCGGGGCGATTTTGATCATCAACCTGGGATCAAACGGCTTGGGGATCAGGTAGTCCGGCCCGAACGCCAGCTTTTCACCCACGTAGGCCGCTGCCACCACATCGCTTTGTTCGGCCTGGGCCAACTCGGCAATGGCGTGCACCGCCGCAATCTCCATCTCGTCGGTGATGGTGGTGGCCCCGCAGTCCAGCGCACCCCGGAAGATGTACGGGAAGCACAGAACGTTGTTCACCTGGTTGGGGTAATCGGTGCGGCCTGTGGCCATGATGGCATCGTCGCGCACCTCTTTCACCAACTCGGGCGAAATCTCGGGCGTGGGGTTGGCGAGGGCGAAGATCAGCGGCTTGGCAGCCATTTTGGCCACCATGTCTTTTTTCATGACCCCGCCCGCCGACAGGCCCAGGAAGATGTCGGCACCTTCGATGATGTCGCTCAGCGTGCGGGCATCGGTTTTTTTCGCGAATTGGATTTTGTCTTCGTCCATCAGCTCCGTGCGGCCTTCGTAGACCACACCGGCCAGGTCGGTCACGAAGATGTTTTCACGGGGGATGCCCAGCTTGACCAAGAGTTGCAGGCAGGCGAGGGCTGCCGCGCCCGCGCCGGAGGTGACCAGCTTGACCTGCTTGGGGTCTTTGCCCACCACTTTCAGGCCGTTGAAAACGGCTGCGCCCACCACGATGGCGGTGCCGTGCTGGTCGTCGTGGAACACCGGAATCTTCATGCGCTCGCGCAACTTGCGCTCCACATAGAAGCAGTCGGGTGCCTTGATGTCTTCCAGGTTGATGCCGCCGAAGGTGGGCTCCAACGCAGCGATGATTTCCACCAGTTTGTCGGGGTCCTTCTCGTTGATTTCGATGTCGAACACATCAATACCCGAGAACTTCTTGAACAGCACCCCTTTGCCTTCCATCACCGGCTTGCTGGCCAACGGACCAATGTCGCCCAGGCCCAGCACGGCCGTGCCGTTGGTGACCACGCCCACCAGGTTGCCGCGCGCTGTGTAGCGGAAGGCGGCATTGGGGTCTTTGACGATTTCTTCACAGGGGGCGGCCACGCCGGGGGAGTAGGCCAGCGCCAGATCGCGTTGATTCGTCAGTTGTTTGGTGGGTGCGATGGCAATCTTGCCGGGCACGGGTAACTCGTGGTATTCGAGGGCAGCGTTGCGCAGTTCTGCGCGTTTGGCTTCGGGGCTCAGCGACATGTATAGGTCTCCGGTGGGGCCACGGATTGTGGCACTGCAGACATCAGTTCGCGTGCGTGAATCCACGCATGCCGGGCGATTCGGCTTTGACTTTTTGTGCTGCCGCTGACACGTTCAACCGGCGGTCCCAGAACTTTTCGTGGAAGAAGAATGCAAACGCCTGCACGGTAGGCTCCAGCAGGCTGAGGGTGAAAGACACGAGCAAGTCGCCCGTCACGGCATAGGCCACAGATGCCGCAACCACGATGTGCAGCAGGTAGTAGCTCGCGGTTTTTTTGAGGGTGGTGACGTTGGCTTTGGCGAAGTTGGCCATGTTGCGCTCCATATTGGCTATCAGTATTCGATGAATGATAGTTTTTGACAACTGAATGATCCAATTGGGAAAAGCCAACACCGCCATAGGCAAGCCCTCCGGGCATCACGCGGGTATCATGAAACGGCTGCAGTTGCAGTGCGTTGCCCTGATGGATTTCATCAAGAAACAATTCATTGACGTCATTCAATGGGTCGAGGAGGGTGATGGCACCCTGGCCTGGCGCTTCCCGATGGTCGGCATGGAAATCCAGAACGGTGCTTCTCTCACCGTGCGCGAGTCGCAGATGGCCGTGTTCGTCAATGAAGGCAAGGTGGCCGACGTGTTTGGCCCCGGCATGCACAAGCTCACCACCCAAACGCTCCCGGTGCTGACCTACTTGCAGAACTGGGACAAGCTGTTCGAGTCGCCCTTTAAAAGCGACGTGTACTTTTTCAGCACGCGCCAGCAAATTGACCAGAAGTGGGGCACGCCCCAGCCCATCACCATCCGCGACGCGGACTTTGGGGCCGTGCGCCTGCGCGCGTTTGGTAATTACGCGTTCCGCGTGGCCGACCCCAAGCTGTTCCACACCGAAATTTCGGGCACGCGCGAGAGCTACACCGTGGCCGACGTGGACGGCCAGCTGCGAGGCCTGGTGCTGCAGAACATCAGCCAGGCCATTGCGTCCAGCGGCATTCCGTTTTTGGACCTCGCGTCCAACCAGCTCAAGTTTGCAGAGGCCCTGTCCGCCCAGCTGGAGCCTGCGTTTGGCGCCATCGGCCTGAAGCTGGAAGGCATGACGGTGCTGCAGAAAATCCTGGACCAGAAAATCGGCATGGGCATGGTCGGCAACGACATGGGCAAGTTCATGCAGTACCAGACGGCGCAGGCCATTCCCGGCATGGTCGCTTCGGGGGGTGGCGGCGGCAGCGGCATTGCGGGCGACGCCATGGGCCTGGGTGCCGGTGTGGCGCTTGGGCAGGTGTTGGCGCAAAACCTGGCGCAAGGCCTCAACCCCACGGCACACGCGCCTGCTGCAGTTGCGGCCCCGGTGGCAGCGGTTGGCATCAAGCCCGACGAGGTGATGGCCACGCTGGAAAAGCTGGCCGAACTGAAGGCCAAAGGCATCCTGACTGACGAGGAATTTGCCAGCAAAAAGGCCGAGCTGCTCAAGAAGCTGGTTTGAGTCTTGAGTTTCAAGCTTTTTAGTGCTCTGGCGCTTGTCTGTCGGGCATTTATAGCTATATAAAAATGGCTGAACCGTCGCCGCAACGCGCCTACCGCGCCGCCTGCCCGGGTTGCGGTGCGCCGGTGCTGTTTCGCAGCGCCCAGTCCACCCATGCAGTGTGCGGCTACTGCCAGAGCACCGTGGTGCGCCAGGGAGAGGTTCTGCAACGCATCGGCAAAATGGCCGAGCTGTTTGACGACCACTCTCCCCTGCAGCTCGGGGCCAGCGGCAAGATCGGCGGCATGGGCTTTGTGCTGGTCGGGCGCTTGCAGTACAAGTCCGACGGCGGCACCTGGACCGAGTGGGAAGCCGTCCAAGACGACGGGCAAACCGCCTTCCTGAGCGAAGACAACGGGGCCTATGTGTATGCCCGCCCCCGCGCAGTGGCTCGCGCCCTGCCCGAGGCCAAACACCTGCGCCTCGGGGCCACCACCGCCATTGACGGCCGCACCTATGCCGTCACGGCCAACAGCTCTGTGCAACTGCTGGCCGCCCAGGGCGAGCTGCCACATCTGCCCCCGCTGGGCACGCCGTTCGACATGGTGGAGCTGCGCAGCCAGGGCGACGCCACCGACGGTCACGCACCAGGCGTGCTCACGCTCGATTACAGCCCCACACTCAGCGGCCAGCCCGTGGCCGTGAGCTTGGGCACCACCGTGCTGCTCGAAGAGCTGCAGATGGTGGGCATCAAGGCCGAATCGGCCAAAGACGAAAAAGGCCGCCAGTTCAGCTGCCCTGCCTGCGGTGCTCCTGTTCAGGTGGACTTTGGCAGCACCAAACGCCTCACCTGCGCCTCGTGCCACAGCCTGATCGACCTCACGCAGGGCGTGGGGGCCGAGGCCGTGGCCGCCCGCCAGACCGAACCAGTCGAACCCATCATCGCCCTCGGTACCCAGGCGCAGCTGCAGGGCAAACAATGGCAGGTGGTGGGTTTTCAGCACCGCATGACGAGCAGTTTGGCTGGAGCGAGTACCTGCTCTTCAACGCCCAGCGGGGTTTTCAGTTTCTGGTAGATGCGGAAGACGGGTGGAGCCTGGTCAAACCCACCACCGGCGCGCCCTCATTGGCCAAGGGGGGGCAGAGCGCCAGCTACCTGGGCACCACCTACAAGTTGCAATACGCCTACCGCGCCGAAACCACCTACGTCGCTGGTGAGTTTTACTGGCCCGTGGAGCGTGGGCACAAAAGCTTCAACCGCGACTTTGCCTCGGGCAACAACTTGCTGAGCCAGGAGGAAGCGGCCAACGAAATCAGCTGGTCGGCGGGCCACAAACTCCGTGCCGAACTGGTGGCCAGCGTCTTCGGCATGAAAGACCAGGCCGCCCTGCTGAAACGCAGCGACGCGCAACCCACTTCCGAGCTGAGCTTCAAGGCCAAGGTCATCCTGGTTGTCGCGATCATCCTGTTGATACTGGTGTTCAACTGGCTCGAAAACCGTCAGGACTGCGACCCCAACGTGCAAAACTGCTCCTCGTCCAGCAGTCGCAGTTCGGGTGGCTCGTGGGGCGGTTACAGCAGTGGTGGCTCTCACAAATGAGAGCTGCCAGCGCAATACCATCAAGCACTGGCGAGCGTTTTTATTCTGATCAGCCGGTGTAGCTCAGCGAAATGCTGGCGTCCACCGTGTAGGTGCGTGACTTCACCGTGCTCACAAAGTGGTAAGTGCCTTTGGCTTCGGTCGGGGTAAAGCGCATCAACAAGAAGCCACGACGCGATGTGTCTGCAAAACGCAGGTCGTTCACCACGTCTTCAAAAATCTGTTTGGTTTGCGCGGGTGGGAATGCTGCGAGGTATTCCTCGAAGCCTGGTGAACTCACGCTGCTGGTGCCAAATTCCTGACCCACCACGGTGCCGTTGAGCAGCGTCAGGCGGCTGCACCAGGCGTTGTGTGTGTCGCCGGCCAGTACCACCAGTTTTTTGCCCAGTTGGGCCGCAGTGGACAGCAGGACTTCGCGCTCCACAGGGTAGCCATCCCATGCGTCCAGGTTGTAGCCCAGCTTGGGGTTGAGCTTGGGGTCGAGCAATGCCTTCTGTGCGTCGGTCAGCATGGCTGGTGCCTGTGCGGCAGTGGCTTTGGCGGTCAGGTAGTCGGTGATGGCTTTTTGCCCCGCAGCCAGAGCGCTGGGGCTGGTGTTGTCGGGGTTCAGCAGGGTGAGGATGCTGACCGGAAACTCCATGCGGGCCATCAGCACCTGTTGGCCCAGCACCTGCCAGGTGGCCTTGGATGCAGCCAGTTGGCCTTGGAGCCACTGCAACTGGGTGCTGCCCATGATGCTGCGCGTGGGAGAAGCCAGTGTGGCCTGCGAGCTGGCCGCGGTGGCGGGTTTGAGCAGTTCGCTGAACTCAATTTGCTTGTCGCGCCCGATCACGCGGGTGTCGAGCATGTGCAGCGCAGCCAGCCCGCCGAAGTCAAAGCTGCGGTAGATCTTCATCAGGTTGCTGGCATCGGGTGCGCGCACGGGCATCCACTCGTGCCAGGCCTGGATGGCTGCGGCCCGGCGTGTGGCGAAGTTGCCTTCCGTGGCTGTGGAGTGAGGTGTCGTTGGCCACCTCATGGTCGTCCCACACAGGGATCAGCGGCAGGCTGGCAAAAAACACCTTGCTGTCCGGGTCGGAGCGGTACTGGGCATAACGTTTGCGGTAGTCGGCCAGCGCCACGCATTCGTTGGTTGGGTCAGACACCCGACCCAGGGTTTTTGCATCGGTGCTGGCATAGCCGTCTGCGGCGTATTCATAAATGAAGTCGCCCAGGTGCACCGCAAACTGGGGCGCGGCCTTGTTGGCTTCTGCATACACATTGAAGTAACCCGCCGGGTAGTTGGAGCAGCTGAACACGGCCATGGAAACGCTGGTGGCACCTGCAGCGGGCAAGGTGCGCGTGCGGCCCACCGGGGACAGGGTGTCACCCGACCGGAAACGGAAGAAATAGTCTTTTCCAGCAGCCAGGCCTGTCGCGTCGGCCTTGGCGGTGTGACCGGTTGCTGCCGTGGCCTTGACGCTGCCGCTGCTGACCAGGGTGGCAAATGAGGCATCGGCAGCCACCTCGTAGGTCAATGCCACGTCGTCGCTCAGGCCCGGCACCTGGGCATGGGTCCACAGCATCACACGGTCAGCCAGGGGGTCGCCGCTGGACACACCGTAATTGAACACAGGTGGTTCACCGTCATCGCCACCGCCGCACGCGGTGAGGATCGGTGCTGCGCCCAGTGCAGCGGAAACTGAGGCGAGGCGGATCACGAATTGTCGGCGGGAGGCTGGATGGTCAGAGTGCATGGCAACAGGGTCCATAGTGGCTGGCGTTGAGGAAAACCATTTATCCACCTTGGATATGTCACCGGCATGAAACCAAAAAATTTCTTTTTTGTTGTTTGCCGTGCTGACCTACCCCCTTGCCGAGGGGGGTCACGTGCGTGTAACAAACCCTTGGTACTTTGTTGGGTTGCCTCCCCGGTGCGGGCTCAACCTTTGTTTTAAAGGTACAAGACGTGTCACTTTCGCTGCTGATCACAGAAGTCAACTCCAACGCCACTGGTGGCGACTATTTCGAGATCTATAACTTTGGTACCACGGCCATTGACATGAGTGGTTGGAAGTGGACCGATGAAGCTGCCGCATTCAGTACAGCCACGGCGGTATTTCCCAGTGGCACCACATTGGGCGCTGGTGCACGTTTGTTGGTGGTGGCCCAGACGACTGATGCAACCGCATTCAGGGCCGCGTGGGGGTTGCCGGCCAATGCGCAGGTAATTGCAGTCGGCGGTCCCGCACTCGGCAAACAGGATGCCGTAGTGGTTTTCAATTCCAGTGGCGCAGTGGTTGCAGCGTTCAACTACGACACAGACAGTGTGACGGCCAGTGACAGTACCGTGATCACCACGGCCCTGGCATCCTCGGGAACCCTCTTCGCTGACAACCAGCATGTGGGCACCGCATACAACGGTGGCACCGCCGTTGACAAGACATCTGCCGTATGGGACGGTGTATCCACTTCCAGTCCAGCGTATAAGGCCGCCGTGACCGGCGCTTTGGGCGGGTATGCCCAAACTGGCGATTCCGCAAGCGTAGGCTCGCCCGGCTCCGTGGTGGTGATCACCACGCCTTCAGTCAACCTCTCGGTCAGCGCCGCCACCGGCACCGAGGTTGGCACCACCGCCATCACCGTTACCGCCACTGCCTCGGCGGCAGTCAGCGGTGCGCAGACCCTGACAGTGGGTGTCGCCGGTACCAACATCACAGCGGGCGACTACACACTCTCCGACACCACGCTGACGATTGCTGACGGTGCCATCACCGGCAGCGGCACCTTCACCGTGGTGGACGATGCCGTGCTGGAAAGCACCGAAACAGCCACGGTCAGCATCAGCAGTCCATCGGCCGGCATCATTTTGGGCAGTACCACCAGCCAGGCCATCAGCATCACCGACAACGAAGCGGCCGGTGCCGTGGCCTACAGCGGCGCCTTCAACGAAGGGCTGGCGTTTGACGGCTCGGTCAGTGGCAAGGTGCTCATCACCTTGAGTGGCGGCGAAACGTTTGTTGATTCGGGCACGAACATGCTCACTGCGAATCAGGCCACCATCACCAACGCCCCCGCCGGCCTGACCGCCGTACTCACCCGCACCAGCAACACCACCGCCGAACTGAGCTTCACCGGCACGTCTGGCACCCACACCCACGCCAGCGATGTCAGCAACCTCACCGTCACCTTTGCCAACAGTGCTTTCACGGGTAACAGCGCTGCTGCCGTCACCAACGCCACCAAAGCTGACCTGGCCATCAACTTTGCCGACATTGGCACCGCTGGCACGGCGCAGACCTTCACCCCGAACACCGGCACCACCGTGGGCAGTTCGGATGCCTCCGCCGCCATTGCGCTCGATGCCAACTACATGGTGGTGGGCGACGACGAGGCCAGCGTGCTGCGTGTGTTTGACCGCGCCGGTGGCAACGCGGTGCTGGAGTGGAGCTACTCCGCAGCCCTGGCCAACGGCGGCGAACTCGACCTAGAAGTCGGCACGCGCATTGGCGACACTTTGTACTTCACCGGTTCGCACAGCAACAGCAAGTCAGGTGCCGAATCGAACACACGCGAATTCCTGTTTGCTGTCACCGTGTCTGGCAGCGGTGCGGAAACGGTCTTCACCTACCAAGGCACGCACAGCGGGCTGGAAATATCGCTGACCACTTGGGACAGCACCAATGCGCATACCAAGGGGGCCAATTACTTCGGCTTCGCCGCTTCCAGCGTGACCGGTGTGGTGCCCGAGGGCGTGAACGGTTTCTCCATCGAAGGCATGACCGCTACGCAGGATGGCAGCCAATTGCTGCTGGCCTTCCGTGCCCCGCAAACCAGCATCAGCACCCGCGAAAAAGCCGTCATCGTGCCCGTCGCTGTAACCGGCCTGATCGGCAGCAGCAGCCCCACCATCGGCACGCCGGTTGAACTGAATTTGGGCGGGCGCGGCATCCGCTCGATTGAAAAGGCCGCTGACGGCAATGGTTACCTGCTGCTGGCCGGACCTGCCGGCGGCGCCAGCACCGAGGTGGCGAACGATTTCCGCCTCTACCATGTCAGCACCGACCTGACCACAGTGACTGAGCTGGATGTCAACCTCGACACCCTGCGCGACACCACGATGGGCAGCTTCGAGACCATCGTCGATGTGCGCACCACCACCACCGGCACGCTGGTACAACTGCTGCAGGACAACGGCGACACCGATTGGGCCGATCGCACCGGAACCACCGTGTCCAAAGACCTGCCAGCGGCAGACCAGAAGTTCCAGGGCAATTGGGTGACCCTGGGCGGTGCAGCCACAGACAGCACCGGCCCCACGCTGGCCAGCGCGCAGCCAGCGGATGAAGCCACCAACATTGGCATCAGCAGCAACCTGGTGCTCAAGTTCAATGAGGGCGTGAAAGCCGGTGCGGGCAGCTTTGTCATCAAGAAAACCAGCGACGACAGCGTGGTCGAAACCATTGCCGCCAATGACAGCAAGGTCTTGATTGCCTTCAATACCGTCACGATCAACCCAAGCGCTGATCTGGCCTACGGCACGGGGTTTTATGTTGAAACCACCGGCACGGCGCTGAGCGACCATGCGGGCAATGGCTGGGCCGGCATCGCCGGGGCGACAACGCTGAACTTCACCACGGCAGGGGCACCGATCAGTTACTCGCTGCTGATCACCGAGGTGAATTCCAATGCTGCGGGCGGCGACTTTTTTGAGCTATACAACTTTGGCTCAACGGCCATTGACCTGACGGGCTGGAAGTGGATTGATGATGCAGCCAGCCCAGCCCACGCCAATTCCCGTGATTTTGGTGCCGTCACCTCGCTGGCGGCAGGTGCCAAGTTGATCGTCATTTCGGACAAAGTGGACATTGCCGACTTCCGCACCAAGTGGAATAACTTGGACCCCAGCGTCCAGGTCATCACCGGCGCCACGGCCGGCCCCGGATTGGGCGGCAGTGGCGATGCTGTGGTGGTGTTCAACCAAGCAGGCCAAGTGGCTACCGCTTTCAACTACAAAACGGCCAACGTGACAGCCAGCGACGGCACGGTGATTGCCCCGTCCGTTCGCGCTGACAGCGCAGCGGTCGTGTCCGGCCATGCTGGTGTGGCCATGGGCGGTACGGCTGGCGCAAATGGCGTATCCGCCGTCTGGGACGGCGTCTCCACCTCCAGCCCGGCCTACAAAGCGGCTGTGGCGGGCAGTCTGGGTGCCTACACACAGAGCGCCGCCACTGCCAACATCGGCTCCCCCGGCCTGCTGAGCGCACTGCCAAGCATCACCAGTAACCTTGGTGGCGCAACCGCAGCTGTAAGCGTGGCCGAAAACAGCACGGCTGCCACCACGGTCGTGGCCACCGATGCAGACATACAGCATCAGCGGCGGCGCGGATGCGGCCAAGTTCAACATCGTTGCGGCCACCGGCGTGCTGACCTTCGCCACCGCCCCCAACTTTGAAGACCCGACTGATGCCGGTGACACGGCTGGCAACAACACCTACGTGGTCGAAGTGCAAGCCAGCGACATCCACAGCGGTGTGGACACCCAGACCATCACGGTGACGGTAACCGACGTCAACGAAACCCCCACACCCACACCCACACCCACACCCACACCCACACCCACACCCACGCCCACGCCAGCGCCGACACCAGCGCCCACGCCGGAGCCAACCCCCACTCCTACACCTACGCCCGCGCCGACCCCCTTGCCAAGCACCGCCCTTGAAGACAGCGCCCCCGGCCTCAGCACCAATGGCGTCCCCGGGCTGGCCGGTGATGGCAATGGCGATGGCATCAAAGACAGCGTGCAGCAGCAGGTGGCCTCGACCCAGTTTGTGCAGTCGTCCAACCCCACTGGCAACACCGGCGGGACCAAGACCTTTGTGACCCTGGTGGCTGACTCCAGCGCAGGCA
>JAIFMP010000095.1 GCA_020048405.1 Hydrogenophaga sp. | reverse complement strand
TGGTGGCAGTGTGGTTCCGCTACCTGTTTCAAGCCCTGGCTGTCAGCCTGGTGATGCTGCTCACCCCTGGCCCTGTACGCCTGAAAACCGACCACCCCAGATTCCAGGTGGTACGTGGCCTGTTGCTGTTGTCGGTCAGCATCCTGAGCTTCATCAGCGTGAGCTTGATGCCTGTGGGCGAATTCACGGCCATTGTGATGCTGGCACCGCTGGTCGTCACGCTGCTGGCGGCGGTTTTCCTCAAGGAGCGTGTGAGCCCCCTGCGCTGGGTTCTGGTGGCAGGTGGCTTCTGTGGGGCCTTGTTCATCGTGCAGCCAGGCGGGCATTCGCTGGGCTGGGTCACGCTGCTACCACTGTTGATGGTCTTGGTGTATGCCAGTTTTCAGATCCTGACGAGCCGCATGGCGCGCACCGAGCACCCCATGACCATGCACCTGTACACCGGGTGGGTGGGTGCACTGGCCATGACGGCAGTGCTGCCACTGGCTTGGACGGGTTGGCCCGATGGCCACACCCTGGCACTGCTGTGCCTGGTAGGCCTGATGGGCACCGTGGGGCACTTTTTTCTCATCATGGCCTATGCGAGGGCCCCGGCGTCAACGCTCAGCCCGTACCTGTATGCCCAGATCGGCTTTGCGATGATGGCGGGCTGGTGGGTGTTCGATCATGTGCCTGGCACGCTGGAGTGGATCGGTGTCGGTTTGATTGCGACGTGTGGCGTGGCAGCCGGGTGGCTGAGTGCACGCCAGCCACAACTGCCCGGCGAGCGGCGCCGGGGCGTGGAGCCATCAGTACCTGAGCCTTGACGTTACAGTGTTTGCCCACACACTGTGCACAAGCCCCTTTTGCACAACACTCACCGCATGAAAAAGCTCTGGATTCTGTTCTCGCACGCCGTGACGCTGTTGCTCGCGGCTTACTTCATCGTGGCCACCCTCAAGCCCCAATGGCTTGACCGCAGGCCCAGACTTGCATCGGTGGTCCCCATACTGGAGGCGCCCGCCTCAACCGAGACAGCATCCACTGCGGGCCGCGTCTCGTTCCGGCAGGCGGCGCAGGTGGCCTCGGCGGCCGTGGTCAGCATCAGCACCAGCAAAGCACCCGATCGCAGGGCACAAAGCGACGATCCGTGGTTCCGTTTCTTTTTCGGCGAACAGAACGCCCGTTCACAACCCCAGTCCGGCCTGGGTTCGGGTGTGGTGGTCAGCCCGGCAGGGTTCATCCTGACCAACAACCACGTCATCGAGGGCGCAGACGACATCGAAGTGGCACTGAACGATGGCCGGGTGGTGAAAGCCACCGTGATGGGCACCGACCCTGAAACCGACCTGGCGGTGCTGCGCGTGGCGCTGGACGACCTGACCGCCATCACCCTTGGCGACTCCGATGCCCTGCAGGTGGGCGACCCCGTGCTGGCGGTGGGCAACCCGTTTGGTGTGGGCAAAACTGTGACCAGCGGCATCGTCAGCGCGCTGGGACGCTCGCAACTAGGCATCAACACGTTTGAGAACTTCATCCAGACCGATGCGGCCATCAATCCTGGCAATTCGGGGGGCGCGCTGGTGGACGTGAACGGCCACCTGGTGGGCATCAACACTGCCATTTACTCCCGCTCGGGTGGCTCCATGGGCATCGGGTTTGCCATTCCCACATCAACCGCTCGCGCGGTCATGGAGTCGATCGTGCAGGATGGCAAGGTCACGCGTGGCTGGATCGGTGTGGAGCCTCAGGAATTGAACGCAGAGCTGGCCGAGACCTTCGGCGTGTCCGGCGTGTTGCAAAACGGCCCGGCCGCACAAGCCGGCATTCGCCCGGGTGATGTGATCGTGCAGGTGCAGGGGCAAGCTGTGTCATCGGTGCCGCAACTGCTGAGTGCGGTGGCAGCGCTGAAGCCAGGCGTGGAGGCAGAACTTGTTGTGCGCCGACGCTCGGAAGAGTCCAGCCTGACGGTTGTGCCAGGTCGGCGGAACCCAGTCAGAACGCCGCAATAAGCCCGCCCCGTGGTTGTGCGCCGGACATCAACGGTCAGGCGGCGGGGGAGCCGCCGGCGTCTTCGTCGTCTTTGGGCGCCGGCTTGACCATGTACTTGGATGGTCATGGGAATGGCCAAGGCCAGCTGTGAAATCACATCGGGGGGCGTGACGATGGCGGCAATCACAAACGCAATGACGATGAAGTAACCACGGAAGTCGCGCAGTTGCTCGATGGTCACCATGCCAAAACGCACTAGCAACACCACCACGATGGGCACCTGGAAGGCCATGCCAAAGGCCAAGTACAGCGACAAAATGGCTTCCACATACGACGCAATGTCAGGCGTGGCGGCCACACTTTCGGGCGTGAAGTTCTGGATGAACCCGAACATCTTGTCCAGCACAAAAAACTGCACGAAGGCAATGCCCACGTAGGCCAGAAGGCTGCCAAAAAAGATCAGGGGCAAAGCGAAATGTTTTTCGTGGCTGTAGAGGCCCGGGGCCACAAACGCCCAGGCCTGGTACATCAGCCAAGGCAAGGCCAGCAACAGCCCCGCCATCATCAGCACCTTCAGCGGAATGAAAAACGGTGAAAACACGCCCACCGCAATCAGTTTGGCGTCAGGCGGCATGTGGGCACGAATGGGCACGGCGATCAGGTCGATCAGGCCTGACGGCCCAGGCCAGATGGCCAGCAGGATCATGGCCACAGCCACACCGGCCAGGCTGTACATCATGCGGTCGCGCAGCTCGATCAGGTGCTGGACAAAAGGCTGCTCGGTCCCGGCCAGTTCGTCTTGGGGACCCGTTTTGTTGTCGGACATCGGTCAGCTCAGGGTGGAACGGGGTTTGGGACGAAAACGCGCCACGCGCGCAGCACCAGACTGCACCCGCGTGCGCACCCCGCTGCGAGCCTTGTACCACTGGGGCATGGCTTTTTGTTTGACGCGCCATTTTTTGGCGGGATTCTTGTACTCGGGCACCAAGGGTGCGCCCAGGTCAATCAGCGCGTCGTGGGTGGGCGTGCTGTATTCGTTGGTGGCATCGGCCCAGGACTTTTCAAAATCGGCCGCACCAGACTGGATGGAGGACTCCACGTCGCTGGCGGCGGTTTTGACCGTGTCACGCATTTTTTTGAGCTCTTCGAGCTCGATGGAACGGTTCACCTCCGCCTTCACATCGGCCACATACCGCTGCGCTTTTCCAAGCAGAGCCCCGACGGTGCGGGCGAGCTTGGGCAGCTTTTCGGGGCCAATGACCACCAGCGCCACCGCGCCGATCAGCGCGAGTTTGGAAATGCCAAGGTCAATCATGTGTCAGCCCGGTAGGGGCTCAGCTCTTGGTCTTGGCTTCGACGTCAATGGTGGTGGACTTGTCAGCCGTGGTGGCCTGGGTCACCTGGGGCTTGGCAGCGGCGGCGTCATCGGCCGCAGGGCCGGTACCGTCCTTCATGCCATCTTTGAAGCCCTTCACTGCGCCGCCCAGATCGGAGCCCATGTTTTTGAGCTTTTTGGTGCCAAACACCATGACCACAATCAACAGCACGATCAACCAGTGCCAAATGGAAAAACTACCCATGACCAACTCCTTGTGAATGTGACCCACACCCCTGGGGGTGTGGCTGCGGTGGATTCTAAACGTCAGCCCTTCACCCAAGGGCGGGGGCCGCCCATGACATGGACGTGCAAGTGGTGTATTTCCTGACCACCCTCGTCACCCGTGTTGATGACCACCCGAAACCCACCCTCCGGATAGGGTTTGCAGCCCTGTTCGAGCGCCAGGCGGGGAGCCAGGACGAGCATGCGGCCCAGCAGGGCTTCATGCTCGGGCCCTGCTTGCGCCAGTGACGGGATGTGCAGCTTGGGCACCATCAAAAAATGCACGGGCGCCCAAGGGTGGATGTCATGAAAGGCGAAAATGTGATTGTCTTCGTAGACTTTGCGGCTGGGGATTTTCCCGGCCGCGATTTTGCAAAACAGGCAGTTTTCATCGACAGACATGTTCACTCCTCCATCGCCTGGCCCGCGTTCATGCGCAGGAAGCCTTTGCCGATGCGGTACAAAAACCAAATGGAAATCAACCACCAGGCCACCATGCCGGGCAGCAAAAACAGCAACCACAGCGGCAGGGTGATCACATACAAGCCTCCCGCGATGAACAGAGTGCGCAGCCTCCACGCAAAATGACTTGCGTGCCAGGTGCCCACAGCATCACTGCGTTTGACCAGGTCGATCACCAGGGCCACCAGCAGCAGAGTCACGCCCATCTGCGCGCCCGGGATGAAAGCAGCCACCGCCACCACCAAGTGCAACAGATAGCTGACCACACCCAGGGTGTTGAGGCTTTGAAGGCGTTCGGTCTCGGTTTGCATGGCGTGTCCTGTCGGCAGCGGGTGGCAAGTGGCGCGTGGTCGCGTCAGGCTTCGCCCGCGCGGTCTTTGGCCTTGCGCAGGGCTTTTTCTTCTAGGCCACTCAGGCCCTCGCGGCGCACCAACTCGGCCACCACATCGGCGGGGCTGAGGCCATAGTGGGCCAGGGCAATCATGCTGTGGAACCACAGGTCTGCCACCTCACCCACCAGCGGCTGGGTGGAGGCGCCGTGGTCGGCGTCTTTGGCGGCCAGCACCACTTCAGTGGCCTCTTCACCGATTTTTTTCAGGAACGCGTCGGGGCCTTTGTGCAGCAGGCGCGACACGTAGCTTTTGTCGGGGTCGCCACCGTTGGCAGGCTTGCGGCTCTCAATGACCTGGGCCAGACGATCCAGTGCGTCGGCAGACGAAAGAGGCGAAATGGTGTCGGTCATTTGTAAATGTGTTCGGGGTCTTTGAGCACGGGTTCGACCGAAGTCCAACGCCCATCATCGTACTGTTGAAAGAAACAACTGTGACGGCCCGTGTGGCAAGCAATGCCAGGCTCGTGACCGAGCTGCGTGACCTTGAGCAGCACCACGTCGTTGTCGCAATCGAGCCGGATGTCGTGCACGGTTTGCACGTGGCCAGACTCTTCACCTTTGAACCACAGCTTGCCACGCGAGCGGCTGAAATACACGGCACGGCCCAGCTCCGCGGTTCATCCAGGCGAACATCAGCACGTCGCCCGTGGCGGCCTCCTGGGCGATGACCGGCACCAGCCCTTGGGCATCCCATTTCACTTCATCAAGCCAGTTCATGCAGGGCGATGGGTTTAAATGTTGATAGCTTCAAAACCAATACCATCGTGCGGTAGAGGCACTTTTTATAAAAATTTACAGACGCACGGGTATGCCACGCTCGGCCATGCGGGCCTTGGCCTGGGCAACGGTGTACTCGCCATAGTGAAAGATGCTGGCGGCCAGCACCGCATCGGCCCCACCCTGCTGCACACCGTCAGCCAGGTGGTCGAGATTGCCCACACCACCCGACGCAATGACGGGCACGCTGACGGCATCCGACACGGCGCGGGTCAGCGCCAGGTCAAAGCCCGACTTGGTGCCGTCGCGGTCCATGCTGGTCAACAAAATTTCGCCTGCGCCACGCTCGGCCATGTTGACGGCCCACTGCAGCGCATCGAGCCCCGTGTTTTTGCGCCCACCGTGGCTGAACACGTCCCAGCCCGGTCCCACGGGCAAGCCGTTGGCGGACAGCCGCAATTCGTCTTCGGGCTTGCGGCGTTTGGCGTCGATGGCCACCACAATGCACTGCGCTCCGTACTTGGCCGACGCGTCGTTGATGACCTGGGGGTTGGCTATTGCCGCGGAATTGAAGCTGGTTTTGTCGGCACCGGCGTTCAGCAGGCGGCGCACGTCCTCCACCGTGCGCACGCCACCGCCCACGGTGAGGGGAATGAACACCTGGCTCGCCACGGCTTCGACGATGTGGAGGATGAGGTCACGCCCGTCGCTGGTGGCGGTGATGTCGAGGAACGTGAGTTCGTCGGCCCCCTGCTCGTTGTAGCGGGCGGCGATTTCCACCGGGTCGCCTGCGTCGCGCAGTTCGACAAAGTTCACGCCTTTGACGACGCGGCCGCCGGTCACGTCCAGGCAAGGGATGATGCGTTTCGCAAGCATGTGTGTCAGGCTGTGAAGATGTCAGACCACGTTGAATTGTTGCCAGCCCTGCCACCGCCCCTGAGCGGGCACGGAGATGGGCTCGAACACTTGGGCAGCCTCCACGCACAACATGCGTTGGTGGCTGCCAGGGGCCATGTCGGCCATGCCAGCGGCGTTGGCCGCACCCGGCGTCCACACCACGGAGTGGGCCCAGTCGGCGCTTTGTTCGATGGCCAACCGGTGAGCACCATCGTGCAGGGTCAAAGGTGCCGCCGCCGCGTGGTAGACACGGTCGAAGCTGCCGGGGAAATGAAGGGTGTCGGCGGCGGTGCCATGGGCGTCCGACAGGGCATCCCACTCGGGCTGGCCACCCAGACCGGTGAGCCGTGCCTGGGCAACATCGTCCACCGCGAGATATGTGTGCAACGCCCCGGTGAACGCCAGCGGCTGCGTGCCGGTGTTGTCCACACCCAGGGTCACACGCAAACAGCCGGGACTCAGGGCCACGCAAACGCGCGCATCAAAAGCCTGTGGCCACACGGCCATGGTGGCAGGCCCGCTGCGCAGGCTCAGGGAGGCTTCTGCGCTGTCGGCCGTCAACACCGGCGGCACATCGGCCACCCAAGGCAGGTTGCGGGCAAAGCCGTGTTTGGGCAGCGCGCCGCGCGCATTGAACTGTGGCCAGCACACGGGTACCCCGCCACGAATGGCATCGCGCCCGTTGAAATGGCTGTGCCCGCTCAAAAACAGCCGCTCGCGCCCCGCTGCCACCCACGACAACACGTGGGCTCCGTGCTCGGCCACCAACACGGTGTCGCCTTGGGGCAGGCGCAAGCGCCAGCAGGGAAGCCCTTGGAACAGTTCTGACTGGCAGATGGCCAGGGCGTCAGCCATTGAGTTCGTCGGCCAGCTGCTGCGCGGCTTCGAAGTCAAGGTCGCCGCTGTAAATGGAGCGGCCGCAGATCACGCCTTCCACACCCTCACTCTCGACAGCGCACAGCGCACGGATGTCGTCGAGATTGGACAAGCCGCCGGATGCAATCACGGGAATGGTGAGCGCCTGTGCCAGCTTGACGGTGGACTCGATGTTGATGCCGCTCAACATGCCGTCGCGCCCGATGTCGGTGTAGATGATGGATTCCACGCCGTAGTCTTCAAACTTTTTGCCCAGGTCCACCACTTCATGGCCGGTGAGTTTGCTCCAGCCGTCGGTGGCCACTTTGCCGTCTTTGGCGTCCAGCCCCACGATGATGTGGCCGCCGAATGCGGTGCAGGCATCCTGCAGGAAGCCTGGGTTTTTCACGGCAGCCGTGCCGATGATGACGTAGCGCAGTCCGGCATCGAGGTAGCGCTCGATGGTGTCGAGGTCGCGGATGCCGCCACCCAACTGCACATCCACTTCGGAGCCAATTTCTTTCAGGATTTTGCGAATGGCAGCCTCGTTTTTGGGCTTGCCCGCAAAGGCTCCGTTCAAATCCACCAGGTGCACACGCCGTGCGCCCTTGTTGACCCACATGCGCGCCACGGCCGCAGGGTCTTCACCGAACACGGTGGTCTGGTCCATGTCACCTTGTTTGAGGCGAACACACTGGCCGTCTTTCATGTCAATGGCGGGAATGAGCAACATGGCAGGGATGTGAGAAAGGGTCTGGGAACGGGGTTGAACAACGGGAACGGGAAGGAATGGAACGTGCTGGGGTCAGGGCTTCCAGTTCAGGAAGTTGCGGTACAGCCGCAGGCCTTGGTCGGCACTTTTTTCGGGGTGAAACTGAGTGGCAAACAGGTTGTCACGGGCGATGGCCGCTGAAAAGCGCTGGCCATAGTCGGTTTCACCCACGCTGTGTGCAGCTTGTGTAGGTCGCGCAAAGTAGCTGTGGACAAAATAGAAGTAGGCCCCGTCGGCCACGCCGTCCCACATGGCGTGCGAAGGGCCACGGCCCAGTTGGTGGAACACGCGGTTCCAGCCCATCTGCGGCACCTTGTAGCGGCTGCCGTCTGCCTGCAATTGACCTTCGAGCTGAAAACGCACCACCTCACCGCCGATCTGGCCCAGACCGTCGGTGGGGCCTTCTTCGCTGCGGTCGAGCAACATTTGCATGCCCACACACACACCAAACAGGGGCTTGTGTGCGGCAGCGTGCAGCACGGCGTCTTTCAGGCCCGAGCGGGCCAACTCGGCCATGCAGTCGGCCATGTGTCCCTGGCCGGGCAGCACCACACGGTCGGCATCGAACACGTCTTGCGGACTGGACGTGACGCGCACCTCCACATTCTCAGCCGACGCCACATGCAGGACGGCTTGGGACACGGAGCGCAAATTGCCACTGCCGTAATCCACCACGGCAACCATCTTGCGGGTCATGGCTGGCTGGGCGCGCTCACAGCGAACCCTTGGTAGAGGGAATGGTGTTGCCCATGCGCGGGTCCACTTCCAGCGCCATGCGAACGGCGCGGGCAAAGGCCTTGAACACGGTTTCAGCCTGGTGGTGGGCGTTCTGGCCCTTGATGTTATCGATGTGCAGTGTCACGCCCGCGTGGTTCACAAAACCCTGGAAAAACTCGAACGTGAGTTGCGTGTCGAACGCGCCGATCATGCCGGCCGTGAACGGCACCTGCATGTGCAAACCGGGACGGCCCGAAAAATCGACCACCACGCGGCTGAGTGCTTCGTCCAGCGGCACATAGGCGTGGCCGTAGCGGCGCAGGCCTTTTTTGTCGCCCACGGCCTTGGCCACTGCCTGACCCAAGGTAATGCCCACGTCTTCCACGGTGTGGTGGCCGTCGATGTGCAGGTCGCCGTCCACGGCAATGTCGAGGTCGATCAGCCCGTGGCGGGCGATCTGGTCAAGCATGTGATCAAAAAAACCGATACCGGTGTGCAGCTTCGACTGGCCGCTGCCATCGATGTTGAGCACCACGCGGATGCGGGTTTCGGCGGTCTGGCGCAGGACGTCGGCGCAACGCTCGGGTGCAGACAGGGAAGAATCGCTTGGGGTGGTCATGGGGTGGTGTGGAATGCGGCCACCATGCGGGCATTTTCGTCGGGGGTGCCGACCGTCAAACGCAAACAGTTGTGCAGCAAAGCGTGCATTTTAGAAACATTCTTCACCAAGACCCCGGCACGCTTGAGGTCATCGAAACACTGTTGCGCATCGGGTACGCGCACCAGCAGCATGTTGGCCTGGCTGGGGAACACGGTGAAACCGGGCAAGCGCGCGAATTCGGCGGTCAGCCAATCGCGCTGCTGGCGTATGGCGTCGGCCTGGGCGGCAAACACCTCGGCGTGTTCCAGCGCAAACAGCGCACATTCGGTGTTGAGCACGCTGATGTTGTACGGCGGGCGCACCTTGTCGATATCGGCCAACAGGGTTTTGGGCCCCATCATGTAGCCCAGCCGCACCCCCACAGCGTGCGCATCAGCAGCACATGCCCATGGCGCTCGGGTGCCTGGCGGATGCGGGTGAGCCAGGTTTTGGACGCGAACGGCTGGTAGGCCTCGTCCATCACCACCAGCCCGCCTTGCGCGCCCTGGGCCTCGATGATCGCCTCAATGGCCGCGTCGTCCCACAGGTTGGCCGTGGGGTTGTTGGGGTAGGCCAGGTAGACGATGGCCGGGCGGTGCGCGGCAATGGCGGCCAGCATGGCGGGCAGGTCGAGCTCGAAATCGGCCGTCAGTGGCACACCGTGGAAGGCCAGGCCTTGCAGTTGCGCACTCATGGCGTACATCACAAAACCGGGCAGAGGCGCGAGGATGGATGCACCGGGCACGTCGCACGCCAGCGCCAGCAGGCTGATGAGCTCGTCTGACCCGTTGCCCAGCATCAGGTCGAAGCCCTCGGGCATGTCGGCGTAGGCCGCCAGCGCGGTGCGCAGGTCGTTCACACGGGGGCCGGGGTAGCGGTTCAGGGCCAGCGCGCCCAGGCGTGCGCCCAAAGCGGCTTGCAGTGCGGGCGGCAGGCCGTAGGGGTTCTCCATGGCGTCGAGCTTGACCATGCCCGCCGCGTCCTGAATGGCATAGGCATGCATGGACTGCACATCCTGGCGAATGCGCTGGCTGGCATCGGCGCTCATGCGGCACCTCTCATGGGCGGCACAGTGTTCAGGCGCAACTCTGCGGCACGGGCGTGGGCTTGCAAGCCTTCGCCATAGGCCAGTTCGGCGGCCACAGGGCCCAGCGTTTGGGCACCGGCCTGGCTCACTTCGATCAGGCTGCTGCGTTTTTGGAAGTCGTACACCCCCAGTGGGCTGGAAAAGCGCGCTGTGCCGCTGGTGGGCAACACATGGTTGGGACCGGCACAGTAGTCGCCCAGGCTTTCGCTGGTGTAGGCCCCCAGAAAGATGGCACCGGCGTGGCGCAGCAGTGGCTCCCAACAGTGAGGCTCGCGGCTGCTGACTTCCAAGTGTTCAGGCGCCTCAGTTCGCAGGCCTCTTCCATGCTGCGGGTGTGAATCAACGCGCCTCGGTCGGTCAGGCTTTTGGCGATGATGGCTGCGCGGGGCATGGCGGGCAACAGGCGGTCAATTTCGCGTTGCACGGCGGCGATGTAGTCGGCATCAGGGCACAGCAGGATGCTTTGCGCAAGCTCGTCGTGTTCAGCTTGGCTGAACAGATCCATGGCCACCCAGTCGGCCGGTGTGGTGCCATCGGCCAGCACCAGAATTTCACTGGGGCCTGCAATCATGTCGATGCCCACGGTTCCAAACACACGCTTCTTGGCGCTGGCCACATAGGCGTTGCCGGGGCCGGTGATTTTGTCTACCTTGGGTACGGTGGCGGTGCCATAGGCCAGCGCAGCCACGGCCTGCGCGCCGCCGATGGTGAAGGCGCGGCTCACACCGGCCACGTAGGCGGCGGCCAGCACCAGCGGGTTCTTCTCGCCTTTGGGGGTGGGCACCACCATGATGATGTCCGGCACCCCGGCCACATGGGCGGGAATGGCGTTCATCAGCACGCTGCTGGGGTACGCCGCTTTGCCACCGGGCACGTAAATGCCCACGCTGTCCAGCGGCGTGACCTTTTGGCCCAGCAGGGTGCCGTCTTCGTCGCGGTAACTCCAGCTTTCACCCGACGCTTGCTTCTGGGCTTCGTGGTAGCTGCGCACCCGGCGCGCGGCGCTCTCAAGGGCATGGCGCTGAGCGGCAGGCAAGCCGTCGAATGCGGCTTTCAGTTCGGCCTGGGTCAGCTCCAGTTCGGCCATGCTGGTGGCGCTCAGGCCATCGAAACGGGCGGTGTACTCCAGCACGGCGGCATCGCCACGGGCCTGTACGTCGGCCAGGATGTCGGCCACGCGTTGTTCGATGGCAGCATCGGTGTCTGCTGACCAGTGCAGCCTGGCCTTGAATTGAGCATCAAAATCGGCCCCAGCGCTTGACAGATATAGAGGTTTAGCTACCAATGTCATGTTCAACCTGCTGCCCGTGCAAAGGCGTCGATGATGGGTCGCAGGGTGGCCTGCTTCACCTTGAGGGCGGCCTGGTTCACCACCAGACGCGAGCTGATGTCCATGATGTGCTCCACCTCCACTAGGTGGTTGGCTTTGAGGGTGTTGCCGGTAGACACCAGATCGACGATGGCATCGGCCAGCCCGGTCAGCGGGGCCAGTTCCATGCTGCCATAGAGCTTGATGAGGTCAACGTGCACGCCTTTGGTGGCAAAAAACTCGCGGGCAATGGCGGTGTATTTGGTGGCCACGGCCAGGCGGGCACCCTGGCGAACCGCAGAGGCGTAGTCGAAGTCGGCGCGAACCGCCACACTCATGCGGCAGCGGGCAATTTTCAAGTCCAGCGGCTGGTACAGACCCTGGCTGCCCCATTCGGCCTGATGCTCAATGAGCGTGTCTTTGCCACACACGCCCAAATCGGCGCCGCCATATTCGACATAGGTGGGCACGTCGGACGCACGCACCAGCACCACATTCACATCGGGCCGGTTGGTGGGAAGGATGAGTTTGCGAGACTTGTCGGGGTCTTCCAACACCTCGATGCCTGCGGCCGCCAGCAGCGGCAGGGTTTCTTCAAAAATGCGTCCTTTGGACAGGGCAAGCGTGATCAAGGTGGGCTCCGGAATTTCGTTCAGCGCACGCGCTGGATGTGCGCGCCGAGGGCGCTGAGTTTGGCTTCCATTCGGTCGTAGCCACGGTCCAGGTGGTAGATGCGGTCCACCAGGGTCTCGCCATCGGCCACCAGGCCGGCAATCACCAGGCTGGCGGAGGCACGCAGGTCGGTGGCCATCACCGTGGCACCACTGAGGCGGCGATGGTCACCACCCAGCCCCTCGATCATGGCCACCTTGCCCTCGGTGTGGATGCGTGCGCCCAGGCGTTGCATTTCCTGCACGTGCATGAAGCGGTTTTCAAAAATGGTTTCGGTCACCGTGCTGGTGCCTTGAGCCACCACATTCAGGGCCATGAACTGGGCCTGCATGTCGGTCGGGAAACCGGGGTATTCAGTGGTGCGAAAGCCTTGCGCCTTGAGTGCGGCAGCACCGGGTGATGCCACACGGATGCCGTCGGGCAGGGGCTCGACCGTCACACCCGCGTCGCGCAGCTTGTCAATGACCGCGTCGAGGTGGTCGCCACGGGCATGGCGCAGCATGGCATCGCCTCCTGCAGCTGCCACGGCGCACAGAAAGGTCCCGGCTTCGATCCGGTCGGCCACCACTCGGTGGCTGCAGCCGTGCAGTGACTCCACGCCATGGATGCGGATTTTGCTGGTGCCATGCCCTTCGATGCGGGCGCCCATGGCGATCAGCATCTCGGCCAAATCGGTGATTTCAGGCTCCTGGGCGGCGTTTTCCAGAATGGTTTCGCCCTCGGCCAGCGCGGCTGCCATCATGAAGTTTTCAGTGCCGGTGACGGTGACCATGTCGGTGGTGATGCGAGCACCCTTGAGCCGGGTCTGGCCCGCTGGCAGCGATGCCTCGATGTAGCCGTGCTCCACCGCAATCACCGCCCCCATCGCCACCAGGCCCTTGATGTGCTGGTCCACCGGGCGCGAGCCGATGGCGCAACCGCCCGGCAACGACACACGGGCCTCGCCAAAACGCGCCAGCAAGGGGCCGAGCGCCAGGATCGACGCACGCATGGTTTTCACCAGCTCGTAGGGTGCCTCGGGCGTGAGCGTGGCGGGAGCCTGCAGCTGAACGGTGCCATCGGCAATGCGTTCGGCGCGGGCACCCATGTTGGCCACGAGTTTCTTCATGGTCAGCACATCTTGCAGGTGCGGCACGTTGTGCAGCACCACGGGGTCGGCGGTCAGCAGAGCGGCGCACAGTTCGGGCAGCGCAGCGTTCTTGGCCCCTGAAATGACGACTTCGCCTTGCAGGCGGTGGCCGCCTTGTATCAACAGTTTGTCCATGAATGTGGGGAGTTGTTCTGGGTGCTCAGCGTGGCAATGCAGCCCACTCCGCAGGGGTGTGGGTTTTCATGGACAAGGCGTGCACTTCGTCGGTGTGCATGCGTTGTCCCAGTGTGGCGTACACGCGCTGGTGGCGGGCAATGAGGCGTTTGCCCTCGAATTCAGCCGAAACGATGACAGCAGACCAGTGGCGGCCATCGCCGCTGACTTCGATGTGGTCGCACGGCATACCGCCGGCAATGAGGGACTGGAGTTCCTGGGATGTCATGGGTGATGAGGTCGGCTCAATGCCGGATTTTGTAGCCTGTGCGAAGCAGATGGACAGTGAAGGAGGCCACGATCACGAACGCCACGACCACCACTCCCAGACTGAGCCAGGGTGAGACGTCGCTGCGCCCGAAAAAGCCGTAGCGAAAACCGTCGATCATGTAGAAGAAGGGGTTGAGGTGGCTGACGGTCTGCCAGAACGCAGGAAGAGAGTGGATGGAATAGAACACCCCCGACAAAAACGTCATGGGCATGATGATGAAGTTCTGGAATGCAGCCAACTGGTCGAACTTGTCGGCCCAGAGCCCCGCAATCAGTCCGAGGGAGCCCAGCAGCCCGGCGCCCAGCACAGCAAACACCAGCACCCAGAGCGGAGCAACCATGCCGGGCTGGCCAAACCACCAGGTCACGATCATCACACCCGCGCCCACGGCCAGACCGCGCACAACAGACGACGCCACATAGGCCACAAACCACGCCCAGTGCGACATGGGGGTGAGCAACACAAACACCAGGTTGCCCATGATCTTGCTCTGGATCAGCGATGAAGAGCTGTTGGCAAACGCGTTTTGCAGCACGCTCATCATCACGAGGCCGGGCACCAGAAAAGCTGTGTAGCTGATGGAGTCGTACACCGTGACATGGTCTTCCAGCACGTGGCCAAAGATCATCATGTACAG